>JABFRY010000270.1 GCA_013140955.1 Acidobacteriota bacterium | reverse complement strand
GGCGTCTGGGCACCAGCCGACGCCGGCAGGGCAAGGCCCGCCAGCGCGCCCGCCGCAACCCCGGCGAGGCCGAGAGCGGCTGCCCGGCCCATGAACTCCCGGCGAGTGAGGCGTCCCTCGGCAAGGCGCTCGAGAAGGTCTGTCACCCGGTCGTCCGATCCGCGGGTCGTGTGCATGGGAACTCCGGCAGTGCGCAAGGATGTGTGGGGGCGAACGGCGCGATATCGCCTGTTCTGCGGGCGTTATCATCAGCGATCGTTTCAAACGGTGTCAAACCCGGGAAGGTCCGACGCCGATCGTTGTCTTGACGGTGGACGGGCCGGAAGCATAAGGTGAGGCTTCGACAGAACCCGCACGACCACGTCGTGCCGCCCACCTCCGCGCCCGCGGGTGCGTCACGGGTCGTGCACCGCTGGTCGAGACGACAGCACTGATTTCCCACACACACGGAGAACACAGCCACATGGCAGCTCGAACGTTCGTCATCGACAAGACCCACTCTGAGGTCATCTTCCAGGTCCGCCACCTCGTCACGCGCGTGCGTGGCCGCTTCGACGATTTCGAAGGCTCGATTCAGCTCGACGACGCGAGCCCGGAGCTGTCGTCGGTGGCATTCACCATCAAGGCCGCGAGCGTGGACACCAACGTCGGCGATCGCGACAACCACCTGCGCTCCGCCGACTTCTTCTCGGTGGAGGAGCACCCGAACCTGACCTTCGCGAGCAAGAAGGTCACCAAGAACGGTGACGCGTACACCGTGAACGGCGACCTGACGATCCGCGGCGTGACCAAGACCATCGACCTGCCCGTGACGTTCCTCGGCAAGGCGAAGGACCCCTGGGGCAACGAGCGGGTCGGGTTCGAGGCGGAAACGTCGGTGAACCGCAAGGACTTCGGGCTCAACTGGAACGCCGCGCTCGAAGCGGGTGGCTTCCTCGTGGGCGATGACGTGAAGATCAACCTGTCGATTCAGGCTGTCGGCCAGTAGCACTCCGGACGGACGCGCCGGGCAACACACCGCCCGACGCGTCCGTCGCGCACCCCGCCTCACGGCCAGCCGATGGCTTGGGCCGCGAACTCCCTCGCCGTCCCAGGCGTTCGACGCCACCTGCTTCGCCTGCCCGATGCCCTGACGCCGGGCGCAGCCCCCGCTTGCCCCCCCGAAAAGCAACGGGCCCGCCAGCTCCCGAGGGAACCAGCGGGCCCGTTGAACGGACTACCTGTGGGACAGTACCGCGCCCGTTACGCGGCACCGCCTCACCGAAGGAAACCCGGTCGACCTACTTGCAGGCCGCGGGGCTCCACTTCGAACCGTCCGGCTCGCGCTTGAAGTGCGAGCTCGTGATGAACGGCTGGTTCAGGTACATCGGGTCGTCCACGATGGTGGTGACCACCAGCCACTCGTCGCCGTTGGGCGACGGGAAGCGGTCGAAGTACTCGGTGATCTTGGCGTTCTCGCTATAGGGCACACCGTTCCGGCGCAGCCAGCCAGCAGCGACGTTCGACGTCTCCACTTTCAGCGTGCCACCGGGAGGCTGCGTGGCGGCGGCGCCTCGCCCCTGGCGTGCGGGCTGCTCCCACATCGCCACGGAGTTCCCCTGCAGCGAGCGGGGACCGTTGGCCGCGGCGGCGCTGAAGTGCAGCATGCGGGTCTGCTGGCCGGCGTCGGTCTCGATCTTCACGGTGTTGGGATCCTGCCAGGAGACCCGCAGCCGGGTCGGCTGGCGCATCAGGCCACCCACGCCATACGCTTTGCAGGCGCCGTCCTGGTCTTCGGTCCAGGTATCCGCCATCTCGCGACCGGCATCATTGAGCGGCACGCTGGCATAGTCGCCCTTGGGAGGCGTGACCATGCGCCAGCGCCAGTCCTCGTTGACGATCGACACCCAGTTGCCCGTGAGATCGATAGGAGCAGCCGCCTGCGGCGTGGGCGGCGGGCCACCCTGGCCTCCGCGACCCTGCGCCGACGCGCCCGGCACCGCCAGCATCAGCGCAACGGCCGCCGTGCCAACGAACATCGGGGCGATTTGTGTCACCACTGTTCTAAGCCTCATGTACTCGTCCCTCCACAGTTCCCTGGCAGCGATCTAGCGGCGGCGGTTGCGATTGTTGGCCGGCGGATCCGGCGGCTTGACACCGTTGTACACACGCTCCACGAACGTATCGGTGTTGCCGATCCCGGTGGCCGCGCCGAACCGGCCGTCGTAGTCGAGCGTCGGCTTGGCGGCCTTCACCTGCTCCAGGGTCTGCCCCTTCTGGGCAAGATCCTGGATGCGGTCGCGGATGATGGTGAGCATGTCCCGATACTCGACCACGTCGGCCTCGTCCGCCAGGCGGCCGTGACCGGGGATGACATAGGTGCCACCCTCCTGCTTGTCCGCCGGCACGGTGAGGTCGATGATGTTGTTGGCGGCGGCCACGATGCCGTTGATGCTGCCACCGGCGGCCACGTCGATGTTCGGATACCGCGCGTTCGTGTAGACGTCACCGGCAGAAATCACGTCCGACCCGCGGAAGTGCACCAGGATGTCTCCGTCGGTGTGCGCGTTCGGCTGGTGGAGCAGACGGATGGCCTCACCGTTGAAATACATGTCCTTCGACTCGACGAAGAACGTGTCGGTCGGCCAGGCCTCGAACGGCGGCGGCTCGCCCTGCGCGGGCCGGCTGATGCGGTTCAGCGCGTTCTCGTGCGCGATGATGAAGGCCGGGTTGCCCCCACCCGTGCGGAAGGCAATCTGACCGGCGAAGTTGCCAGCCACGATCTGCGCACCGGCAGCCGCGATCTTCTGATTGCCCCCGACGTGGTCGCCGTGGGAGTGCGTATTGATGATGTAGCGGATGGGCTTGCCGCCGGACAGCCGGTTGATCTCGGCGATCAGCTTGTCGGCCATCCCATCGAACTGCGTGTCCACCACCAGCACGCCGTCGTCACCAATCTGGATGGTGACATTCCCACCCGCTCCGACCAGCATCCAGATCTTGCCCTGGACGTGCATAGACCGGACCTGGATGTTGTCGAAATTCTGCTGCTGCGCAGCCATTCCGACCGCCCCGAGAATCAGGACGCTCGCCAGGACCAGCGTCCGCCGCACGACAGGCGACGCCGTCGACCACCTTGTTTTCATTGAACGCTCCACCATCGTGACCACTATCCGTTGCCTCACCGCCGCGTCGTTCACGTCCGGAACGACCACCATCTCTCCTGGTCCGGCCAGCCCCGACACGTTCCGCGAACGTGTCTACAACCAGCCGGGCAGTCCCGTTTACCGCGAGGCACCTGCCGGCCCTATCACCGTGGCCGCCAGATCATGCCCGAAGTGCCTCTCAGACTCAACCGCGAATCGGGCGCCTCGCCGATCCGCATCCGCCTTACTGCGCGCCGGTGCGACCCGCTGCCGGCTGCGCCCGCCGCATGAACTCCGGGTATGCCGTCTCGGCGCCACCGCGCGCGGCCTCCACCGGAATCTTGTGCATGGCGGCGTACTCCGCAGAGGGATTGCTCGCCTCGGTCCCGGGAAGATTGTGCGGGACCTCACCACGGGCGCGGGGCACCTCGGTGACGTAGCTGCAGGGATACGGCTCCATGTAGTCGCGATCCTGCAGCAGGAACCCGCTCGTCTTGATGAGCGGCTCGGTCAGGTAGTTCGGATCCTCGATCATGTACACGTGCTGGATCACGTTGCCGTGCTTGATGAAGCGCTCCGTCATCTTGGCCGCGTCGGTCAGCATCAGGCCGTTGCGCCGGAACCACCCGGCCTTGAGGTGCGTCGTCTCGACCACGAGCACGTTGCCCTCCCACCGGCCGGTCGAGAAGCCCTGCCACGTGTGCGGGGCGAACTCCGGCGGGTGCGGGCGACCGTCCATCCAGATGGTGCGCTTCTGCTCCATCCAGCGGATGTGGGTGGTATAGGCCACGATCTCCTCGGATTCGGGATCGACGACACTCTGAATCCGGAGATTGCCCACGCCCCTGAACCCGTAGGTGGAGGGGTGCGGCTTGCACTGGTGCTCCGGGAGCGTGAGCAGCGACGGGCTCCAGGAGTTTGCCCGGAAGCGGGCCGCCTCGGTGATGGGCAGGCCTGCATAGTCGCCGACGTCGGGACCGGGGATCCGTTCCACCTGGTCCTCGTGCATGATCGGCTCGTAGTTGCCGGTGATGTCGATCTGGGCCGAGGCCGGCAGCGCGGCCGCGGACACCATCGCGAAGGCCAATGTCCCGATTCGTGCGAGTGCGCGAGCGTTCCTCATTCGTCCAAACCCCGTGAAGTTGAGGCACCGCGCTGTTGGTGGCGGTGCGGATTGCGTCACGTCGATACCGGCCGGACCGAACCGGCGGTCGCCGCGGCCACGGCCTCCCGGCGCGCGGCCACTGTCCCAGGAGTCACTGTCCCAGGAGCCGCCGTCCGCAGCGCCGCTGTCCCTCGGCGCCGCAGGGCGCGGACTCCGTAGCGCCCCGTGCATGTGCCCCAGGTCGTGCCAGCGCGAGCCGATGCCCGAGCGCCGGCTTGCCGGCCGACCTGTCAGACTGGGACCAACGGAGCAGTGCAGTGTAACGTTGCAGGGCCCTGCCGGGCAACACGCGTGCCCGTCCGCTCGGCCCGGTCGCCGGCACCAGGACTGAGCCGTTCCAGGCCCTGTATGCCGCTCTGACTGACCTCTCCCCTACTGCTGCCCCGCGGTGCCTGGCCGCGCCGCCTGCCCCTCGATGCGGCGCATGAACTCCGGCAACGCGGTCTCTGCGCCGCCCCTCACCCCCTCGAGCGGCAGGTTGTGACGCGTCGCGTACTCCTCGAGAAACGGGTTGGTGCCCGGGAGGTGATGGGGCACCTCCCCGCGCGCGCGCACCACCTCGACGACGTAGCCGCACGGATAGGGCTCGAGTTCGAGGTCGGGCTCGAGTTCCCAGTTGGTCGTCCGCACGAAGGGTTCGGTCAGGTAGACCGGATCCTGCAGCATCAACAGGTGCGTGAGCACGTTGCCCCGCCGGTACCAGTACTCGGTCATCGTCGCCAGGTCGCTCCGGGCCAGTCCATTGCGGCGGATGAAGGCCGCCTTCAGGTGGGTCGTCACCACCTTGAGCGCGCCCCCCTCCCACGAGCCGGTCGAGAACCCCTGCCAGGTGTGCGCGGCGAACTCCGGTGGATGCGGCCGGCCGTCCATCCAGATCGTGCGCTCGGGCGCCTGCCACGAGATGTGCGTCCGATACGCCACCACCTGCTGGGTGTCCCGATCGATCTCCTTCCAGATACGCAGGTTGGCAGGCCCGCGCGGGCTGTAGTCGGCCGGGTGCGGCTTGCACTGGTGCTCGGGCATCGTCAGCAGCGACGCATCCCACGAGTCGGCGCGCATCCGGGTGGCGTCGTTGATGGGCAGGCCGGCATAGTCGCCGACATCGGGCCCGGGCCCCCGCTCGGGTTGGTCCTCGTGTCGACGCTGCCCCCACATGCCATCGACGTCGAATTGCGCCAGGGCGGGTGTCGCCAGGAGCGTCAGGACCGCTGCCAGCGCGCCGCGAGCGATTCGGAGTCGGATGTCGGTCATGGATTCCTCCCGCCGTGAAGGCAGACGGCGTTACGGGCGGGATTCTAGCGAAGCGGAGCCTCTCTGTCACCTGTCGCGGCATGTCTGACGGCTCAGACAGGGACGACGCGCGGTGGCCGAAGCGCACGGAGTTCCCCAGCGGAAGGCGGGGCCCGCGCCGGGGGACGTGTCGGGGCCGCGCGCAGGATGGGTCTGCGGTGCAAGGGACGCGCGGCAGGCTGGAAACCCAGACTCCTGGGAAAGGGGAGAGGAATCGACTGACGGTCGCTCCGGCGACAGGCCGGCGACGCACGACGGGACCGCCGATGGGCTAGGCGGACTGCTCAGCTCCCGGCATCGGGGCCTCCCCCGACTCACCGGCGCCCGATTCCCACGAGCGGTCGGCCCTCAGTTGCTCCGAGCGCTCCAACACGGCCGTGCGGGTCTTGAAAATCTCCGCGAACAGGGTGTCCGCACCCCGGCGGATCTGCAGCTCCGGACCTGCGCAGCACCGGAGCATGATGGCCTTCACCTCGGGGTCGCGGTCGTCCTGCCAGAGCAGCGTGTAGCTTTGCGTATACGGACACCTGGCGCAGGCCATCGTCTCCCACCTGGAGGAGCACCCGGTCGCCCCTCCCCATCCCCGGCATGGTACGCGAGCGCGAACCCGTGAGGCAAACGGCAGAGCCGGGCGCTCGCCCGCCCGGCTCCCCGAGTCGACGAGTGATCGGGCCCTAGAACGCGTTCCCGATGAAGGGCAGCATCCGGCCCCAGTAGGTCACGAAGAACCAGGAGACGAGCGAAACGCCCGCAGCCACCTTGAAGGGCACCGGCGTCTCCTCGCCGACCTTGATATCGGCCACCTGCCGGCCGAACTTGGTCTCGAAGAGGAAGGCGTTGGCCCCGGCGATGACCAGAAACAGCACCTTCCCCCACCACGCCGTGTTGCGGATGTACTGGTCGGGCGCACCCACGAAGAAGACGATGCCCGTAACGAGATTGAGGGCGAAACCCACCTTGGCCCAGAACAGCAGGTCGTGCACGGCCTTGATCGGAACCTTCGGCATGAAGCCGAGGAGCCGCAGGTCGAACATCCCCGCGCACCCGATCAGCATCGAGAGGCCGATGAAGTGCAGCGTCTCGGCCGCCGGCCACCCCCAGGGGTAGACGCGGATGAATTCGGAGATGCTGGTGCTTCTCAGCCAGAGTGCGAACGTGTCGACGGCATCCATGACGGTCTCCTTGCCAATGCTAGAGGGTGATGTACGCCATCAGGCGACCGGCCGTGGTGGCTGCCGCCCACACGAGCAGCGACGCCAGCGCGAGGCTCGAGGCCTTGCTCGACGTCGTCGCCGCATCCGGTCCGCGGCCGTAGACCGTCGACTTCAACATGAAGATGATCACCACGCCGACCAGGACGAACCCGAGCTTGAGGAAGAAGATGTTCGTCGTGCCTTTCGTGGTGGCATCCGCGCAGAACAACGCCACGCCGGACAGGGCGTTGACCCAGAAGCCCACCCACATGACGGGAAAGAGTTTCGAGAGGCTGGAGAGGGGAATCCCCTGTCCGGCGCCGAGCAGCCGCAGGTCGAGCACGGTATTGGCGCCGACGAGCACGGCCAGTCCGAACGTGTGCAGGGTGAGCACCGCCGGATAGGCCCAGATCGATCCCGACTCACGCAGCCAGGTCGCGAACGTGCTGCTTTCGATTGCCGTGAGCAATTCGAGCATGCCGATTCATCCTTTCGGGAACGAGCGCAAAACGCTCATTCACGGTAGATGAGCCGGGGCTGAACCGCCCTGAAGACTTCATGAAGTCTTGGTCAGGGCACAGGCGGACTTTCCCGCGGGCGGGGGGATTATCCCGGACTCACGCCTGGCCGGCGTGAGCCCGAGCGGTGCGTTCCTGCAGATCGCGGAGGACCGACAGTTCGTGGGCGGTCGGCGGGGCGGTCACGTCGAGCGTGTCGGCCACCTTGAGGGGCCAGCCGGTGGCCTTGCGCACGGCCTCGACCTCCACGCCGGGATGGATGCTCGTGAGCGTCAGTTCCTTCGTGACCGGATCGGGCGTGAGGATGCCCAGGTCGGTGATGACGGCCGTCGGCCCCTTGCCGGGAAACCGCAGCTGCTCTCGGCTGTCCCCGCCGGTGAGGAATCCGGCCGACGTCACGAAGTCGAGCGTGTCCACGAACGCGCGGTTGTTCTGCCGCAGGGTGATGAGCACTTCCTTGCAGGATGCGGCAATCTCCGGTGCCCCGCCGGCACCGGGCAGGCGCACCTTCGGCTTGTGGTAGTCCCCGATCACGGTGGTGTTGATGTTGGCGTACCGATCAATCTGCGCGGCCCCGAGGAAGCCGAGGTCGATCCGCCCGCCCTGCAGCCAGTAGGCGAACATCTCCGGCACGGACACCACGGAATCGGCCGTCTCCGACAGCTCGCCGTCGCCGATCGACAGCGGCAGTACCGTCGGCTTGGCGCCGATGGTGCCCGACTCGTAGATGAGGATCGTGTCGGGCGCGTGGGTCCGAAGCGCCAGGTTGGCCGCCGCGCTGGGCAGCCCGATGCCCACGAACAGCGCCGCCCCGTTGCGCACCATCCGCGCCGCGGCGATGGTCATCATCTCGTCGGAGGTGTAGGTGGTCTCAGACATGGCCCGCCGCCTCCTCGATGCTGCGCCGGAAGCCCGCGAAGTCCGACGTCCCCTTCACATGCCTGTCGATCCACGCCGTGAACGAGTCGCGATCCCGCGAGACCTCGTCCCACTGCTTGTAGAAGGCGTTGTTGCGGGCGTAGTACCCCTGCGCGTAGGAGGGGAATGCGCCCCCGGGCACGTGACAGACGGCGTTGACGACCCACGTCGGCAGCACCACCGCGTTGGGCGGCGCTCCGAGGTCGTCGACGATCTCCTCCACCGTCACGATGCTCCGCTTGGCCGCCAGGACGGCCTCTTTCTGCACGCCCACCAGGCCCCACATCAGCACGTTGCCTCGCCGATCGGCCTTCTGCGCGTGCACGACCGCCACATCGGGGCGCACGGCTGGCACGGCGGCCAGGCGCTCCCCGGTGAACGGGCACTCGATGAACCGGACGTTCGGATTGACCTTGGGCAGGTCGCTCCCGAGGTACCCGCGCAACAGGCCGAACGGCAGGCCGGAGGCGCCGGCCGCGTACGCCGCAGCCATGCCCGCGTGCGCGTGCTCCTCGATGGCCAGCGGAGCCGGCCAGGCCTTCTCCACCGCGTCACGCAGGCGATGGAGCGAGCCGACCCCCGGATTGCCACCCCAGGAGAACACCAGCCGCGACGCGCACCCGGCGCCAATCAGCTGGTCGTAGATGACGTCGGGGGTCATGCGCACCAGCGTCAGGTTCCGGCGCTGCTGGCGGATGATCTCGTGCCCGGCCGCGAACGGGATGAGGTGCGTGAAGCCCTCGAGCGCGACCACATCGCCGTCGCGCACCAGGTCGCGGACGGCCTCGTTGAGTTGAACGATGGAAGCCAAAACGAAGTGATGTTAGCACAGCGGGCGTGCGGAGGGCAGCACCGGTGCGACCAGGTGGGGCGCGGACACGTCCCGCCGCTGGACACCCTTGAGCCCGGCTCGAGGCGCGGCTAAGATCCCGCACGTGACGCACCCGATTCTCGGCCTCCACCACGTGACCGCCACGGTCGATGACGCCCAGGACGATCTCGATTTCTGCATCGACCTGCTCGGGCTGCGCCTCGTCAAGAAGACGGTCAACTTCGACAACCATCACGTCTACCACTTCTACTACGGCGACGAGCAGGGCACGCCGGGCACGCTGTGGACGACGTTTCCCTACAAGGGCAAGGGCGTGCCGGTCGGCGAGCACGGGGCCGGCCAGATCGTGGCCACGTCGTTCTCGGTGCCGGCCGGGTCGCTGCCGTTCTGGCGCACGCGCCTCGAATCGCGCGGCGCGCAGGTCGTGACGGGACGGGCACGTTTCTCCGATCAGTGCCTCGCCCTGCGCGACCCGTCGGGGCTGGTGTTCGAGCTCATCGAGGCGGCCGAGGACCAGCGCACCGGGTGGCAGAGCACGATTGGTCCGGAGGCAGCCATTCGGGGCCTGCACAGCGTGAGTATGGTGGTGCGCACGCCTGGCCCGACGGTGGAGTTCATGACCTCCGTGCTCGGCTTCGAGGTCGTCGCCGAGGCGGACGGGCGGATTCGCATGGGCGTGGGCGGGCGTGGCGCCGGGCACCTCATCGACGTGCTCCACGACGAGCGCGCGACGCCGGCGAAGAACGGCCTCGGCACGGTGCACCACGTGGCCATGGCGATCGACTCCGAGGACCAGCAGCTGCAGTTGCGCCAGGATCTCCTCGACCGGGAGTGGAAGGTCACGGAGGTGCGCGACCGGCAGTACTTCAAGTCGATCTACTTCCGCGAGCCGGGCGGCGTGCTGTTCGAAGTGGCCACCCTGCGGCCCGGGTTCGCCGTGGACGAACCGCTCCGCAGCCTGGGCCGCGACCTGAAGCTTCCGCCCTGGGAAGAGCCGCACCGGACCGACATCGAGGCCGGTCTGCCCGACATCACCTACGCCTGACGCCCGCAGCCCGCACGGACATCCCATGCCCACGTCTCCCCACGACGGTCAGCCAGTCGTCCACGCCGGAGCCCCGCTCGGTCCCGACAATCCGGTCGTCATCATGGTGCACGGCCGCGGGGCGGCGCCGGCCAACATCCTCGACCTGCTGCCACGCCTGTCGCGACCGGCCTGCACGTACGTGGCGCCGGCCGCTGCCGACCGCGCGTGGTACCCGTTCAGCTTCATGGCCGACCGTGACAAGAACGAGCCGTGGCTCTCGTCGGCGCTCACCGTGCTCGGTCGCGTGGTCCGGGACCTCGAGGCGCACGGCGTGGCCCGCTCGCGCATCGCGGTGCTCGGCTTCTCGCAGGGCGCGTGCCTGGCGTCCGAGTTCGTGCTGAGGCACGGCCAGGGGTTCGGCGGCGCCGTCATCTTCAGCGGCGGACTCATCGGCCCCCCGGGCACGACGTGGGACGACGCACGGGCCTCGTTGCAGGACATGCCCGTCTTCTTCGGCTGCAGCGATGTGGATGCCCACGTCCCGAAGGTGCGGGTCGAGGAGAGCGCCGCGGTCTTCGAGCGGCTCGGCGCGGCCGTCACCACGCGCATCTACCCGGGCATGGGGCACCTGGTGAGCGACGACGAGATCGTGATGGCCCAGGACGTGCTCGACCGGATCGGCCGCCTCTGACGCACGCCCTGCGCGCGGGTCAGCGAGGCAGCACCCAGGTGACGGCCTCGCGCTGCGGGGCGTAGCACAGGCGATCGTCGCAGGCCTGGTAGCTGAGCGTCCCCGTCACCGTGGCTCCGGCAAGGTCTCCGGACGCGGTCACCGCCTGAGACACCCTGAATGGCCCTTCGTAGACCAGCACGGTCTCGCGCAGGGGCTCGAAGAAGTAGGGTTCCCCTGGAGGATAGACCGGGGGGGCGGCCGTGGCCCCGTCGGGCATGGTGGTGCTCAGGCTCACCACCAGGTACCCGGTCGCACCCGGTGCATACACGTGCATGCCGGGCTTCGGAGTGACGTCGAGCCAGAGGTCGTAGCCCCCGCGCGGGCGTGCCGTTACGCCGGGCACGGCGTCGACCAGCCGCCGGCCAGTGGGCGAGGGCCGGAAGCTGGAGGGGGCGGCTGGCGCGTCGCCCTGCTGACCGGCGGCCAGGAAGGCGGGTGCGCCTTCGGCGAGCAGCGCCTCCACCTGCGCCGTGATCCCGGCGCGCGCCTCATCGTAGTACTCGCCGCTGGCCGGGCTCGGGAACCCGGCGTGTGCATGACGTGGCAGGCCGTCGCGCCCGACGTAGAACGTGGTGGGAAACGCGTTGAGGTTCTCCGCCTGCGGGAGCGTCTCGGCCAGCTGCGCCGGCTCACCCGCCAGCAGCACGGTGTACTCGATCCCGTAGCGGCGGATGAACGCGCGCAGGCGCGCGGGATCCTCCAGCTGCGCGGCCTCCTCGAACGACAGCGCCACGATCTCGAGACCCTGGTCGCGGTAGCGCCGGTACAGGTCCACGAGGAAGGGGGTCTCGTCGTGGCAATTGGGGCACCAGCTCCCGGTGATGCTGATGATGACCACCTTGCCGCGGAAACGGGCGTCGGTGTGCGACACCACGTGCCCATCGAGGTCGGGGAACGAGAAGGCGATCGGCACCGACGGGTCGGTGACGCGTGTGTGGGAGGCCGGGTCCGTGGGCTCGGCGACGCCCTCGGCCGTCGCCAGCTCGTCGCGCACGGCCGTCAGGGGCGGGTCGTCGTCCTGCTCGAGGCGGAGCGTGCCATCGGCCTGCACGGTCACCTCGAGGCGGGTGGGACGCGCCCCCGAGAAGTGGCTGAGGAGGAAGCGCCCATCCTGGTACCGGCCCGACAGCGTCCCCGTATCACCGTCGACGCGCAGGATGGCGGCTGCCACTTCGGGGCCGTCCTGCCTGACGATGAAGCGCCACGCCCGCTCGCCCTTGCTGCTCTCCACCGGCACACGCCACGTCCCCGCAATAGCGGGCACGACACCCTCGGGCGGCACGACCGGGCCGGGCCGGGTGGCGCGGAAGGGATAGCCCTGACCGCGGGTCCCGCGATCGTAGACGCCTTCGAGCACGCCCCCGTCCAGCGCGGCCTCGAGTCGGGTGCCGAACTGCTCGAACTCCAGCGTCACCTGTCCCCCGTCCACGCGACCGCCGCTCGACCCGATCCGCTGGCTGCCGTCGAAGAAGAACCCGGTGGCCTCGGGCCCGTCCACCACCAGCTCGAACCGGAACGGCACCACGACCCCGCCGACCTCGACCTGCCCATCCCAGGCGCCGGCCAGGTCTGCCTGTCGGGTGCAACCCGCCAGCAGGGCCAGGGCGAGGATCGGGGTCAGGGTGAGGCACCGCACGAGGGGACGCCCGGACCGGCACGCATCGTGGGCCACGGCGGCCAGCCGGACCACGGTGGCCGGTCTTCGGGCGGGGACGGGCGCGGACAGCCCGCGGGCGGCAGAACTCGGCGCAACGTGTGGAAGCACGGACGTACGTAACCCCGCGGGGCCGCCGGCGTCAAGGGACACCCCCTCGAGGACTTGGCCGTTTCCGCAGCGACCTGCTACAATCGCCGGGTCGTGCCGTTCCTCAGCTGTCAGGCCTGCGCGTGTTGTTGTTCCAGGACCCTCCGGGTTCGCGCGCTCGTGCTGTCGGCTGGCATGGACTGATTCACGCACACCACGGCACACCGAGATCGAGCGCAGCAGCCCGGGAGCACCTCCCGGGCTTTTTCTTTTTGTGGGGACTTTCACGCATGGCCACAGTCGCTTCGCCGCCCGACGTCAGCCGGGACACCGGTCTCCGACTCGATCATCTCCGCGCCCTCGAGGCCGAGAGCATCCACATCATGCGCGAGGTGGTGGCGGAGTTCGAGCGGCCCGTGATGCTCTACTCCATCGGCAAGGACTCGTCGGTTCTGCTCCGGCTCGCGCAGAAGGCCTTCCACCCGGGGCCGATCCCGTTTCCGCTCCTGCACATCGACACCACCTACAAGTTCCGCGAGATGATCGCGTTCCGCGAC
>JABFRY010000017.1 GCA_013140955.1 Acidobacteriota bacterium | reverse complement strand
CACGTGGCTCGCACCCGGGCCGGACGCGGCCGGCTTGGCCGCCGTCCGGCCCGCGAAGAAGGCACCGGCTGCGAGCGCATCGCCGACCAGGGGCACTGCGCCGGTGACACCGCCCGGCGCGCCAGCCGCGACTGGAAGAGCGCCCTCTGGGCACCAGGCGCGTCCGCTGCGAAAGGCGCCCGCGCTCAGTCGTGAGCGCCGCGTGGTGTGGGACGACGAGACCATCCCATCGCCTCCATCGTCGCTCGACCTGCATGAGCACGCCACGTCGGCCGGCAGCGGGCGGGCGGAGTTTCAGGAACGGCTGGGACACCACACCGAAACGAGCCCGGCGCTCACGGGAGGCGATCCGGACGCCGACTGGGAATCCGCGTACGCGGTGGGCGACGAGGCGCCGGGGGGCGACAACCCGACGCCCGACCAGGACGTGGTGGACGAAATCGGCCGCGCCGTCGGCATCGAGTACGACGACGCCGAGGAACTGGTCGGCGAGGCCAAGGTCTCCGAGCGCGACCGCCATCGCTGGGAACTCGACCCGGCGTCGAGTGAGGACTTCGACGACCGGGACGAGGACTAGCAGCGGCGAAAGCGCGCGGCGCAGCGCCTCGGACACGGGAGACGGCCGGCATCCGGGCGGCCGTCAGTCAGAGACGACCCGCACGGGTTGCCCGCCGCCTTTCAGGACGTGGCGGCGGCTTTGGCCTGCACGAGCGCGAGCACGCGGGCCACGACCTCCGCCACGGCCAGGCCCGTCGTGTCGAGATACGTGGCGTCGGGCGCGAGCGTCAGTGGTGACGCCGCACGCGTCGTGTCGGATCGGTCCCGCGCCACGATCGAGGCGGCCACAGCGGCCGTCCCGGCCTGCCCACCCGTATGGGAGGCATCCGTCGCACGGCGGCGCGCGCGTTCCTCGGGCGTGGCATCGAGGTACACCTTGACGTCCGCCGCGGGAAAGACCACGGTGCCGATGTCCCGGCCTTCCATCACGACACCACCACCCGAGGCCAGGCGCCGCTGCCGCGCCACAAGGGCCTCGCGCACGGCCGGCAGCCTCGCGATCGCAGCGGCTGCCGTGTCGATGGCGGGCGTCCGGATCTCGCGCGTGACGTCGATGCCGTCTATGGACACGACGCCGCCCTCCACCACGATCGCCGCGTCCCTGGCGATGGCTGCGGCGGCCGGTTCGTCGTCGAGGGCCAGACCGTCGCGCTGGACTCTCCACCCGACGGCGCGATACATCGCGCCCGTGTCCACGTGGCGGTAGCGCAACTGCTCGGAGATGGCACGGGACACGGTGCCCTTGCCGGCTCCCGATGGCCCGTCGATCGCGATGATGAGTCCTGGCATCGTCCTCGGAACGCGCAAGTTTACCATGCGGTCCGCGGACACTTCGCGTCGTCAGGGCGAGCGGTAGAGCACGGTGCGGCCCCGATGCCGGGCATCCACCCACGCGCCGATTGCCGCTGACGCACCCACGGCGACGCCCGCGCCCACCGCACGCCGGCCCGGGCACCCGCGGGGGCACGGCGGCTCGCCACGGCTGAACACCAGGCCCACGGCGCCAAGCGCGGCTCCGATCAACGCGCCATTGCGTACGCTATCCCCCACGGCCGACACCGCGGCAATCTCGGCGACGCCGAACGTGCGCTCCAGGCCCCCGACCGTGACGACCAGTCGATCGGGTTCGGCCCGCACCAGCCGGATCAGCACGTCGTGGCCCGCGCGCGTTCGCAGTGTGAGCACCTGCCCGGTGTAGGGCGCGAGGGCCTGGAGCGGGGCGTCACGCTGGGCCTGCACCGCTCCGCCTCCCGCCAGCACCAGGCACACGAGCAGGCACAGCCCGCGAACGCGCACTTCGCGCAGGGACGTCAGCAACCACCCACTCATGGCGCGGCTCCGAGGCGGGACTCCTGCAGGCGGAGCTCCTCCAGCACCAGGGCCTCGTACGCGTCGAGCGTGCGGAGCCCAACGACTTTTCGACCGTTGATGAAGAGGGTTGGCGTAGCCGTGACGCCGAGGGCCATGCCGAGCGCCACGTCGCGGTCGATGGCCTCGTGGTGCCGGCCTTGTGTCGAACACGCGGTGAACAGGGCGACATCGAGGCCGACGTCAGCCGCCGCACGGATGAGGGGGTCCCCGCCGCCAGCCAAGGCCGCGCCCGTGTCGGCTGTCGTCGGAGCTGTGGCCGTGGGCAGCCCAATGGCTGCCGTGAACAGGTGGTCGTGGAACGGCCAGAAGGCGCCCTGCTCGCCCGCGCAACGGGCCGCCTGCGCGAGCGCCCGCGCCTGCGCATGGCCCGGCAGCGGAAAGTCCCGCCACACCAGGCGCACCTCGCCGGGCCGTCGTTGCGTCAGGACACGCAACACCGTCGCGAGCTGGCGACAGTAGGGGCACTCGAAGTCGGCGAACACGACCACTTCGATCCGCGCGTCGGGCGGGCCGGTGCGCGGGCTGTCGACGTCTGCCGGAAGCGACCACCGGGGCGGCTCGAGCCACACGGCCATGCGTCCGGCAGCCGCGGCCCTGAGCCGCTGCAGGTAGCGGGCGCGAGCGGCCGAACGCGCCTGCTCTCCAAGATAGGCCATGAGGAGGGACTCCACTTCCGTGAACGAGACGGTCGGCGCCCGAGGGGCCATCTGGTCGAAGAGCGCGCGCGCCGCCGCGGCATCGGGCGCCTCCACGAGCGCGGGCACCTCCCTCGCGAGGAGGGCCTCCACAGAGAGGTCAGCCTCCCGCGCTGCCGTATCGAGCAGGATCTCGTCTACCAGCGCCTCGAGCGCGCGCATGCGTCCTTCATGCACCTGTGCCGCGACGTCGGACCGCCCCGCCGGATCGAGGGCGTCCCATCGTGCGTCGAGGTCGGCGACCATAATCGGGTGTCCGAGCACGCGCGCGGCCTCCTCACGCGGACGCTCGGACACCACCTGCCCGTGAACGACGACCGTCGGAGCCAGGAGGCACGCCATCACCGCCAGGCACCGGGGCGTCACTCGCATGTCAGGTCCCCCGCGTCGACGTAGGCCACCGGGCGGCTCGCATGGGCCACCGCCAGATAGTCGTAAGACCACGTCGCGCTGCGCGCGCCGCTGCAGTAGGCGCTCCCCGGCAGCACGGACGACAGGAAGCAGCCCACGAACCAGCCCAGGGGACCGGCGGTCCCTACGGCGCTGCGGCAGAGCCCATCGTGCAGCCGGCACCCATCTGACGACTGGCCGTGATACGTCCAGCGCGCCAGGGCCGTGTAGCGCGGATAGACCTCCCACCACCCACCTGCGTCCGAGCACACGGGCAGCCAGTCGTCGCCGGCATAGGACAAGCCGGTCAGCACCACGTGCGTCCACGTCCCGCTCCCGCCACCGCAGGGGTTGGGGCTGCCGCTGCACCCACCCCCGCAGTTGCCGTAGCAGTTGTCCACCCTGGACTCGTCCGGCCAGGTATGGTCCCAGCGGATGTCGGCAGCCGCACCGTCGCCGGACGGCGAGGCGGCCTGCGTGACCGTCACGGTCTCGCCCGCGACGGTGAGCGTGCCCGCACGGAGCGACCCGCGGTTCGATGCCGCGGCGAACACCACTTCGCCCGGGCCCGATCCCTGGAGCGCGCCCATGCCGATCAGCCAGGACGCATGCGACGTCGCCGTCCACGCACACCCTCCACCCACCGCAATCGAGACGCGCGCGACCCCGCCCTCGGTGGGCAGGGCCACGCTGTGTCCCGACAGCAGGGGGACACACGGGTCGTGTGGTGGCGGCGCCGGAGGCAACGGCCCTGCGCTGCCGTCGGAGGAGGTGGCGGAGGCCTGCAGCACCGACACGGCGTGCCCGGCGACGCGCACCACCCCTGCGCGTGGCGCATCGGCATCGTTGTGGGCGACGGTCACGCGGACGACGTCGGATCCGGTCCCGACGGCTCCGGTCGCGATGCCGATGAAGCTGCTCTGGCTGGCCGCGGTCCACGTGCAGCCCGCCGCCGCCTGAACCGTCAGGCTTCCCACGCCGCCAGACGGTCCGACCTCCACGACCAGGGGCGACACCGCCGCGGTGCACACCGGCGCGGGAGCACCAGCCTGTCTCACCTCCACGCGGTGCGTATCGGCCCGCAC
>JABFRY010000501.1 GCA_013140955.1 Acidobacteriota bacterium | reverse complement strand
TGGGTGGGGCTGCCGCCGACCACACGGCGCCGGCCAGCACCAGGAGCGCAAGGGCCGCGCGCCTCATCGACGGCCCGCCCGGCGCGCGTCGCGGCGCAACTGCTCGATGACCTTGGCGTACTCGGGATAGAGCGACGCCTTGCCGCCGCGCGTGGCCTCGAAGGGCAGACCGGCCAGGTCGGCGAACCGTCGCGGCTCGGTGCCGAGCGGGTAGTGCGCCACCCATCCCTCGGGCCGGTCCGACACTTCCTCGACGGGCTCGAAGGCCTGTAGCGGCGGCGGGCCCTCGGATTCAGCCGCCGTGCGCCGCAGCATCCAGCTTTGCGTGCGGACCATGGGCTCTTCGAGGTAGATGGGGTCGTCCACCCAGCTGAAGAGCGTGAGCAGCGAGTCGTGACGGCTGTAGATCTCGGTCATCCGCGCATACGGGCTCGTGGCCGAACCGTTGCGCTGGACCACGCCCATCTTGATGTGGGTGGTCGTCACCACGAGGCGGCCGTTCTCCCACCGGCCGGTGGAGAAGCCCGCCCAGGTGTGCTCACCGTAGCGCTCCGAGGGGTGGGGTCGGCCGTCCATCCAGATGGTGCGGTCGGCGCGTCCGTAGTAACCCGCGATGCGGTATCCCTGCAGGGCCCCTGCCTCCGATCGGATTTCGGAGACGAAGAGCGTGGGTGACGGACCGCGCGACGAGTACACCGCCGGGTGTGGCTGCGCCTGCCGCTCGATCTGCGAGTGCAGCATCGGGTCCCAGGAGTCGGCCTTCTGCCGGCCCGCATCGTTGAGCGGCAGGCCCGTGTAGTCGCCCAGGTCGGGTCCCGGCATGGTGCGGTGCAGCAGATCTTCGTGCGTGCGGGATGCCCACTCGCCGGTCAGGTCGAAATCCTGGGCCGAGGCGGGGGGCGCGGCCAGCAGCAGCGACGCGAGCAGAAGGGCAAGGGTGCGGGCACGCCGCAGAGGCGTGCCGGACGCGGCCGGCGACGGGCGATGCTTCATGAACCGGCAGACTATCGCAGGTTCTCCACGTCCGGCAACGAATCCGGACACGCCAGGGGCGCTAGGTCTTCGCGGGTCGGCGCAGTAGAATTGGGGCCTTCGGGTCGGGGCGTGGCTCAGCCTGGTAGAGCGCTCGCTTTGGGAGCGAGATGTCGCTGGTTCAAATCCAGTCGCCCCGACCAATACTCCCTCCGAACATCAGGACTCCCTCCGAACAGCGAAGCCCGCCCCGGCCGCTGGAAGACGCGTCGCGAAGCATGCCTCTTGCGACGCACCTGCCTTGGGCGCAGGGGGTCGCTGGTTCGAATCCAGTCGCCCCGACCACTTTCCGCAGAAATCACCAAATACATTCCGAAAACCGGCACTTCGCGCGTAACCGCGCGCGTGGTGCGGTTTGCCATCGCTCGCCCTCAGAACCCCGTTTTCGCGGCGGTTTGGGCACAAAAGTGGCCACACCAAAATGGCCGCTAAGTGATGCAAACGAAGGCCGTTCGTGGGCTCGCGCCGGCGAAAGTGGCCACACCTGGACAGCAGCGGCAATTCACGGCCACAGCGGCCACGCGTGTTGCTCTGGGATGGGGCCTCGGGCCACTGCGTCACGAATCCCGGTTCCGGTGTCCGGACCGCGCTGCGATGGCGCGTGCGGACCGCTGGCCGCCAGCTCCGTGAGCTGGCTGGTCCCCACTGCCTTCTCGCGCGGTCAGGCGATTCGTGTCGGCCACCTCCACAGGGATTCGCGCCACAGCGCCCCGAGTCCCTTGCCTGTGACGAACACGCGACCCGGGCCGCGCGCGTCCCCCAATCCAGTCGCCCGATTCCCGTTGCTCGAATGTTTCGGTCAACCGGAGGTGCGTATGGATAGCTTCGATCCTCGGTGGTCTGACGATGTGCGTGGTGGTGAGCGCGATCGCGGCGGCTCGGGCGTGGAGATCGGTCGTGAGGTGCCGCGTGGAGGTGTCGGCAGTGGCGGACAGGAGCGCCAGGTGCCGACCTCGCGCGACGTGCGAGACGTGTTCGTCAACCACGTGGACCTGCCGCGTGGCGAGACGCGCGAGCGCGTCTACGCCCTGCGCGAGAGCTACATGCTTCGCGGTTCGGAGTCGCGGAAGCTGGCCACCGTCGGCGCCTTCCGCGTGGTGCCCGCCGGCAACCTGCGCGACCACGACGGCAAGCCGCTCGACGCCAGCCGTGGCGAGCTACATCACCTGCGGCGGGAAGGCTTGGTGGACATCGTCCCCTCCCCTGGTCGCGGCCGGGCGCTCGTCGTGCTCACCAGCAGAGGCCGCGAGCTTCTGGACGGTCATCGGCACCGCGACCCTGACGTCGCCGGAGCATGGCGACCGCATCGTGAGGGCGGCGCTCGGGAACGTGAACAGGCCACGCGCCAGGAGTTCTACAGCGGAATCCGTCAGCCGCGTGAACTGGAGCACGACGCCAAGGTGTACGCCGCTTACCTGCGCGCGGCCGAGCGCCTTCAGGAGCAGGGCGCGCGGGTCCGCCGGGTCGTCCTCGACCTGGAGATCAAGCGCGACTACCAGCGCTTCCTCCAGGAACGAAATCGCGGGCGCGGCGACAGCGACGGACGGCCCGACCGAACGCTGGACGAGATCCACCGCTGGGCCGCCGAACACCAACTCCCGGAGCAGGACGGCCACGTCCAGATCCCCGACGCGCGCATCGAGTTCGAGGATGCCGACGGCCGTTCCCACTGGCACGACATCGAGGTCGAAACGGAGCACTACCGCGGCCAGCATGCCGCAGCGAAAGCGGGCTCCGGGTTCAACCGTTACCAGTCCGTCTCAGTCCGGATCGTGGCGTCTGGCAGCCGGGGCGGCGGCGGTCGTCGCGGACGGGGTCGCGGGCTCGCGGAGGAGATGTTCCTATGACGCTCAACGCCCAAGTCGCCGCCGTCGTCGCCAAGGGCTTCACCGAGCGCCAGGCCCGGTTCCTGGTGCTCGTGATGCGGCACGCCGGCGTATGCGTCATGCGCCAGTACGCCACCTTTGCCGACATCGTGTTCGGCGACAAGACGCGCGCGTTCTTCGCCAAGCTCGAGCGCCTCGGCTACGCCTCGTCGTTCGACACCTCGAAAGGGCGGGGACGGCTGTTCCATGTCCACGGCCGAGAGCTGTACGAGGCCATCGGCAAGCCACACAGCCGGTTCCGTCGACCACCGCCAGTGGCCCACGCCGTCGAGCGGTGCATGCTGCTCGATGTGGTGCTCGCACACCCCGACGTCGTCTGGCTCGAGAACGCGAACGAGAAGGTCGTGCACCTGACCACACTGGCCGGCATCCCGCTGGATGACTTGCCCCACTCGATGGTGGGCATTGGCGCTCGCCGCCAGCCACAGCACTTCCCGGACAGGCTGCCCGTCGGCATCCATCCCGAGGGTCGTGTCGTCCTCGTCTACCTGCCGGTCAGCCGAAATCGTGACCACGTCGCCGACTTCGTCCAGCGGCATACGGCCATGCTGGCTCGCCTGCCTGCGTGGACCATCAGTCTGGCCGAGCCGCACCATCCGTCGGATACCGTCGGGGGTTGGGTGGACACCGTTCGAGAGCACCTCGCAGCACCGCTGCGACCGTCGGATCGCACCGAGCTTCGGTGGTACTTCGAGCGCCTCAAGGACGGGCATCGCACGAAGCTGACAGCCTCAGACAAAGGCCGCCTGGAGCGCTGCGTTGCGGCGTTCGAGGGCGCACGATTTCGCGCCTTATATCGCGCCTGGGTGGAGGACGGCGACCGCGTTCTGGATGTCGCGTCCGAGCCCGCGATCGCCAAGGCGCTCGCATCAGGCGCGGGCGTCGTCGATCGCGTGACGCTGTCGCACGGCTTCCGTCATCTCTCCTTCCTGGTTACCTCCCAGCAGGTGGCTCGATCCCGGACGAGGGGGGCCAAGTTGGGGGACGAAGTCGGTCAGTGGCTTCAGCCCCGCTCCAGATGCAGTCACGAGCGACAGGACGTCGCCGCCGTGGACGAGCGGCCAGCGGTCGGCTCGGAGACAAGGGACGATGTCACAAGGAGTTGCCCTGCGGAGGCCCGATGACCGGGCGGCGTCTGTCGCCGCCCGAGAGACCGCGCTCCAACAGGTGGCGGTGGTGGAG
>JABFRY010000071.1 GCA_013140955.1 Acidobacteriota bacterium | reverse complement strand
GGAGGCGCCGGCGCCGGCGGCGTCGCGCGCAGCGCGCTCATCGGGTCGGCCTGCGTCTCGGTGAACACGATCGAGAGGTCGTGCCCGTTCGCCGAAGGCGTCACGCGGTACGGCAGGCGCTGCGACAGGTCCACGCTCACCCGTGTGAGCAGGGGCGCGTTCGGGTTGGCGGCGATGTGCACCCGCTCCACCGGGCCCTGCCCGATGGCTGTGGTGCGCGGCAGCGCCGACGTGGCGTTCGCCAGGTCGATGGCCACACCGTTCGACCCTGGGAGGGCCTGGACGTCCGAGGCCATCAGCGGTCCGGTGCCCACGAGGGTCAGGGTGGTGGTGCCATCGCGCCGTTCCACGCGGATGTCGTGAATGGTGCTGAGCGCGCCGGCCGGCACGGCGGATGCGGCCGCCGTGGCGGCTGCCGTCCTGGACGTCTCGACCAGCACGACGTTCCGGCTGCTGCGCACGCGCGGCCTGACCGGCTCGGTGAGGGTCATCAACACCCGTGCGACACTCATGCCGTCCGGTGTCTCGCCCGACTCGACGGTCACCGCGGACACCGGGAACCGGGGGTCCGCGCTGAACCGGTTGGCGAAGCCCTCGGCATCGACGTTGCGCAGCTCGACGACGAACGACGTCGGGTCAGGCTGCGAGGCCACGAAGGGCACGACGTCGGACGCCTCGATGGCGATGACCGCCGTGTCCGCATCGGCCCGGGAATCGATGGCCCGGAGGGTGGCGGTGTCGGCCCTGGCTCCGGCGGCGCCCAGGGGCACCATGACGCCGATTCCCATGGCCGCACACAGGGTGAGCAGCGAGATGTGCTTGATCATGTTTGCTGGCATGTGTCGCGTTTCCGTCAACGGTCTTCCGCCGGTGGCAGGAAGACGACCCAACTACCGGTCTTCGCTCTCCCGCAGAGCCTTCCGCACTTCGCGTCGCGTCTCCTGCGAGAGGGGATCCGACACGTCCTGGAGCACGACCATCGCGTCCTGGCTGACCGCCTGGACCGCGCCGTCGAACAGCTTGTCGCCCGCCCGCACGATATAGGTGCGGTTGTCGGCGCCCTGCAGCAGCGCCACGTATCCGTCGCCGCTGTGCACCGTGCCCTTGAGCGCCACCTCGGCGAGCGTCAGGCCGGCAAGACCCGCCGGACGATCGGAGGTGAGGCTGCGCTGCGCGTCGAGACCGCGGCGCACGAGGTTCACGAAGGGGTCGGGCCGACCGGCCGGATCGTAGGTGAAGCCCTGCGCTTCGAGCGGCGGGGCCATCGGATCCACCGCCCCACCCTGGGGCGGTGCGACGACCGCGGCCTGCGGCGGCTGGGCGGGAGATGGGGTCTGGGCCGTCACGACGGCGGCGACGGCGACCAGCGCAGCGGAAAGGACGGCAGTCTTCTTCATGGCGCTACTCCGTGCGTGGGGCGCCGGCGGCGGCCGGCTGGGCAGGTCGGGCCGCAGCGACGGCCGACTGTTCGAGCAGGACGAAGGTCGTGGCGACGCACTCGGCGACGATCGTGCGGTCCTCGCCGTCTTCCTTCGCGCGGATCTTGATGCCCGTCACGTTGATGATTCGGGGGAACTTGCTCACGCGCTCGAGGAAGTTGCCCAGGTCGTGATACGTGCCTTCGAACTGCAGGCCGATCGGCCACTCGGCGTACAGCTGCTTGTTGGCGATGGGCCGCGGGCTGAAGTCGCGGATGTCCAGGTTCGACTGCGTGGCCATGCCCTGAATGCGGCGCAGGAGGTCGGCCACGTCCTTTTCTTCCGGCAGCACGGCGCGCAGGCGCTCGAGCTGCGCTTCGAGCGTGGCCACGTCTTCACGGAACTCCGGCAGACGCCGGGCCGTGGCCAGGCCGCGGTCGATCTCGGCACGCATCGTGGCCACCTGGGCCCGACGGGCCTCGATGTCCTCCTGCCGCGCGCGGGCATGCCAGTTCCAGAAGATGCCCACGGCCGCCGCGCCGAGGGTGAGGAACGTGGCGAGCTGCACGTACCACGGTGTCTTGCTCAGGCTGAGATTCAGAGCCATGCGTTCGTCCTCGATCTGCGGGTCATCGCGCCGCGGCCGCCTGCACGGATGCGACGGCGGGAGGTTGCGCCATCGGGGCGGTGGGTGCCGCCGGCGCCATCTGTGCCTTCACGGTGAACGCAATGACTTCGAGCCCTGACTCCTCGGCGCCGGTGCCGCGCGCCGATTCCACATGGCTGTTCACGATTTCTATCGGCTTCCGCAGGAGCTCGCTGTTGCCGAGGTTGCCCACGAAGTCGGACAGCGCGATGAGGGTGGTACTGCGGCCCTCGATCGTGACCTCGGTCCCCTCCTGCGTGAGCTGCGTCAACCAGAGCAGCTCCGGCACGCTGCGGCTCACGTGATCGAGCAACCGGACGGGCACGCTCTGTCCCCCGCGCAGCTCTTCGATGATGCCGACGCGCTGCTGGAGGGCGCCGCGCTGGGTCTCGAACCGGCGGACGTCGAGCAGGATGGACTGGAGCTGCCGGATCTCGTTCTGCGCACCGGCCATCTCCTCGTCCACGATGGCCGACTGGCGCTCGAGCGTCTGGTACCACCAGCCGATCCCGGCCACGGAGCCGGCCAGGATCACGACGCACGCCACCGTCATCCGGTCCGGAAGACTGAAGGCCGGGGCCCGCCGCGCGGGCTTGCGCTCGACGCCTGACAGATTGATGCGGATCATCGGTCGCCCACCCGTCTGAGTGCGAGGCCGACCGCCACCGCGGCCGTCGCCCCGATGGAGCCGGAATCGGCTCCGAGCTTGCGGCTGTCCCACGTGACGGCCTTGAACGGATCGAAGTCCTCGACGGGCGCGCTGAAGCGCTCCTGCAGCATGGCGTGGAAGCCATCCACCTTGGAGGCACCCCCGCTGAGGACGATGTGGTCGATCTGGTCGGAGGCGGCCGTGGCCTTGAAGAAGTCGAACGTTTTCTGGATCTCGAGGAGCACGTTCTCGGTGACGGCCCGGAGAATCGGCTGCGCCTCCTCGTAGGTGGCGCCGTCGACGGGAATGCCCTTCTTGAGCTGCTCGGCGGCCTCGAACGGCAGGTCCAGTTCCTTTTGCACGGCCTCCGTGTAGGCATTGCCGCCCATCGAGACATCGCGGGTGAAAACCGACTGCTCACCCTGGAGGATGTTGATGTTGATGGCGCTGGCGCCCGCGTTCATCAGGACGACGACCTTGTTGGGGTCGAGGCCGTAGTTGATCTCGTAGGCGTTCTGGAGCGCGAAGGCATCGACGTCGACGATGACCGGGGTACGGCCGGCCTGGGCGATGACGCCGGTGTAGTCGGCGATCTTCTCCTTCTTGGCCGCGACGAGCAGCACCTCCATGCTGCCCCGCGCATCGGGTCCGGTGCCCGGATCCAGCACCTGGTAGTCGAGGTTCACGTCCTGGATGTCGAACGGGATGTACTGCTCGGCCTCCCAGTGGATCGAGTCGGCCAGTTCGGCCTCGGTCATCACGGGCAGCGTGATCTTCTTGACGATCACGGCATTGCCCGACAACGAGGCGCAGGCTTCCTTGGTCTTGAACGCGCGGTTCGACTCCAGGACGCGGCGGATGGCATCCGACACGGCACCGGCATCGATGATCGCGCCGTCCACGATGGCGTTCGGGGGGATGGGCTCGCTGCCGAAGGCCACGACGCGGTGGCCCTTCCCCGCCGGCTTCAGCTCGATGGCCTTGACGGCGCTCGACCCGATGTCGAGGCCTACGACGCTCTTGGGTTTGCGCAGCACTGTCTTCCCTTCACACTGAGAGTCCGGGGTCCTGTTCCGTCCCAGGGGCAACCGATGTGCCAACAGCCCCGCTTGGACGTCCCCGCCGAAACTCCCGGGAATCCGCATCGCCGTGGCAGTCGCATCGCCTGGCTCCGACCCGCGGCGCTGACGAAACCGCAATCCGCCGATAAGCGGGTCACGGGGGCGGAACGCCCCGGGATGCGGCTGACGGAATCGTGAGCGGATTGCGACGCAACATGACAATCCTGGGGGGCGCCCGACGCCCTCTCGCTGCAGGGCCGGATTCGGGGCCCCGGCCGCTGACAGAGTTGTCAGCGGCCGGGGCCCCGAATCCGGCCCTGCAGCGAGAG
>JABFRY010000187.1 GCA_013140955.1 Acidobacteriota bacterium | reverse complement strand
CGGATGCAGCCGTCTGGGGTCTGATCGGTGGCCTGGCTGGGGCCAAGCTCCTGTGGGTGGCTGAGCATGCCGGCGAGCAGCCGCTGACGGCGCTGCTGTTCTCGAGGGGGGGCCTCAGCTGGTACGGGGGCTTCATCGGGGGCGTCGGTGTGGGTGTGGCTGCCCTCGTGTTCCAGCGTGTCCCCCTCGTACCGGCCCTGTCGGCGGCGACCCCGGCACTGGCGATCGGACATCTCCTGGGCCGCATCGGGTGCTTCCTGGTCGGGGACGACTACGGCCGGCCGAGTGACCTGCCGTGGGCGGTGGCGTTCCCCGAGGGACTCCCGCCGACCACCGTGCCTGTCCATCCGACCCAGATCTACGAGGCCCTGTTCCTGGGTGTCCTGTGCTGGCTCCTGGTGCGCTGGCGTCGGGCGAAAGTGGCCGACCTGGGAGTCATCGGGCGCTATCTCGCGCTGGCCGGTACGGCGCGGTTCCTCATCGAGTTCATCAGGGTCAACGAGCGGGTCGCGCTCGGGATGACGGTTGCCCAGTACGTCGCGTTGCTGCTGGTGGTGGCTGGCGGCCTGTGCATCGCGGTCGCGCCCGCCGGACGCGCTGCAGACGCCGGCGACCACGCCGTTCGGGCCTGAGAGGCGCCGGCTCCGTCAGGGGGCGGTGCCGAGGGGGATCCGTGCGACCCGCACCTGGGAGGTCGGGTCTTCGGCGCTGTCCTCGCTGGCCCCGCTCTCCGTCCAGGCCAGGAGGAGAGCCGCGTCGTTCAGCCGGAGCAGGCGGGGGATGGACGTCGCCAGTCGCGCTCCCGTACCAGCCACCGGGATCGCCGGTCCCGACGTCCCGTCCGCGGCGATGCGCCGCAGGCGCAGCTCCGCCCGTCCATTCACGAACTCCACCCACGCGGCTACCGCTGCGCCGTCGTCCACCATCTGGACGGCGACCCGGCCGAGCGCACTCCCACCGTCCAGGCGCATGGGAATGCCCCAGGTGTTGCCTCCGTCGTCCGAGAAGGCCGCCCACGCCTGCCCGCGCTCCTCGGCGACGGTGAACCATGTCACGACCACCTGCGCGCCCCGCGCGCTGATAGCGGGGCCGTTCACCGGGCAGGCGGGAATCTGCCACCCGTCGTCGTGCACGATCGCCGGCTCCGACCAGGTGTCGTCGACCAGGCGGGCCACCGCGATGTCACGAACCTCGGACGGGCTGCGGTCGCGGAAGACCGCCAGGGGACCCGCTGCCGAGAGCGCCACGTCGGTCGGACAGCATTCGCAGACCCGCTCGTCGATCACGGTGTCCGCCACCTGCTGCCACGCCTGATCGTACGCGGCGTACCGCACGCTCATGGCGCCGCCGTCCGGATCGTCCACGTCGAGTTCGGCGGCACGGCCATCGAGCCAGATCAGCCCGAGCCCCCCACCGGTGGTCTCGAACAGCGACCCGAATCCGTGCTGTGTGGTCGTGCCGTCGTGATGCGGTGTGAAGGGCGTGGCCCACGACCGGCCCTCGTCGGTCGAGAAGGACAGCTCCAGATCGTACGCCTCGAACAGGGGCTCGGTGGACCGCAGCCACTGGGCCACGAGGGTGCCGTTCGACAGGCGCATCACCGAGGGGACGTCCGCCCAGCTCAGGAACCAGTCGGGACCAGACGCCGCGGTACGGACCGCGGACCACGAGCCGTTCGAGTACTCCGCGAAATCCAGCCGTGCGGAGCCGGCTTCCGTCGCCACCCAGCTGAGGATGGCTCCGTCCGGGGTCGATGCCAGGTGGGGCAGCAGGCTCGACGCCGCCGGCGGGGCGTCCAGCAGCTGCGGTTCGGCTGGCCACGAGGCTCCGCCGGACGAGGAGCCCGTCTCGAGGCCTGGCCGACAAGACACCAGCGAGACGACGAGCAGCGAGACCGACAGCGAGGTGCGCAGCAGCACGACGTACCGCCCTTCGACAGGGGCGTGGGAACCGGCACCGATCCCCGCGCCGGGTGTCAGTTCAGTGAGCAGGCGCCGGGTCCCTGCGGATTGCCGCAGTGGCCACAGCCCGCCGGGACCTGCCGCTCCGTCGCGGCGCCCGAGGAGGCGCCCGCGGTGTGCGCGGCGAAGACCGACATGCGGCGCTCGAGACGCGTCCCGTGACAGGCCGGACACACGGGCGTGTCGTCTCCCCTGACCAGCATTTCGAACTCATGGGCGCAGGCCGAGCAGGCGTATTCGAACAGTGGCATCGGGATGATCCTCGGACGGTATTGTAACGTCTCGCGGGCGGTGCGCCGGCCGGCGCGTGGCGAACGCCGGTATACTGGCAGGATGCCCACATCCCGGAAGTCGGACCAGATCGCCAACCCGCTGCGGCGGAACCTCGCCATCATCGCCCACGTGGACCATGGCAAGACCACGCTGGTCGATGCGCTGCTGCGGCAGAGCGGCGCGTTCCGCGCCAATCAGCAGGTCGTCGATCGCGTGATGGACAACACCGACCTCGAACGCGAGCGCGGGATCACCATCCTGGCGAAGAATACCTCGATTCACTACCGGGACCTGTTGATCAACATCGTGGATACGCCGGGCCACGCCGACTTCGGCGGCGAAGTGGAGCGGACGCTGTCGATGGTCGACGGTGTCATGCTGCTCGTGGACGCCTCCGAGGGCCCGCTCCCGCAGACGCGGTTCGTCCTGCGGAAGGCCCTCGAGCGTCGCCTGCCGCCGATCATCGTGCTCAACAAGATCGATCGATCCGATGCCCGGCCCCAGGAGGTGATGAACGAGGTCTACGACCTCTTCATCGATCTCGATGCCACCGAGGAGCAGCTCGACTTCCCCGTGCTCTTCACCAACGCACGCGATGGTCTCGCGTCCACCGAGATGCACGTGCGCGGCGAGAGTCTCCAGCCGCTCTTCGACGCGATCGTCGAGCACGTACCGCCGCCCACGGGCGACCCGTCCGCCCCTCTGCAGATGCTCGTGGCGAACCTCGATGCCAGCGACTACCTGGGACGGATCGCGATCGGCCGGATCTTCAACGGCACCGTGCGCTTGAACGATCCCATTGCCGTGCTGAAGCTCGATGGCAGCGTGCGGGAGACGCGGGTCACCAAGCTCTTCGCCTTCGAGGGACTGAAGCGCGTCGAAATCGAGAGCGGCGCCGCCGGGGATGTGGTGTGCCTCGCCGGGATCGAGGACATCACCATTGGCGAGACGATCTCCGATCCCGTCCACCGCGTGGCGATCCCGCCGATTGCGGTGGACGAGCCCACGGTGTCGATGGTCTTCGGCGTGAACACGTCGCCCCTGGCGGGCCGCGACGGCCAGTACGTCACGTCGCGCAATCTCCGCGACCGGCTCACGCGCGAGCTGGTGGGCAACGTCTCGCTGCGGGTCGAGGACACGGAGACGCCGGAACAGCTCAAGGTCATCGGCCGCGGCGAACTGCAGCTCGCGATCCTCATCGAGATGATGCGGCGCGAGGGCTTCGAGGTGCAGGTGTCGCGTCCTGAGATCGTCGTGAAGGAGACCAACGGGGTGAAAGTGGAGCCCGTGGAGGAACTCCTCATCGACGTGCCGGAAGAGTTTCAGGGGAGCGTCATCGCCCAGGCGGGCACTCGCCGCGGCGTGATGACCCGGATGGTGAACCACGGCAGCGGCCGTGTCCGGCTCGAATTCCGGATTCCGGCGCGGGGCCTGATTGGCTTCAGGTCGCAGTTCCTGACCGACACCAAGGGTACCGGCATCATGAATCACATCTTCGCCGGGTGGGAGCCGTGGCATGGCTCGATTCCCGCCCGCGCGACCGGCGCCCTGGTCGCCGATCGCACCGGCGTGGCGACTGCGTATGCGATCTTCAACCTTCAGGAGCGCGGCGAGATCTTCATCGACCCGGGCACGCAGGTCTACGAGGGCATGGTGATCGGCGAGAACGCGCGCTCGAACGATCTCGACGTCAATGTCACCAAGGAGAAGAAGCAGACCAACATGCGGGCGTCGTCGGCCGACGATGCGATCCGCCTGATTCCGCCAAGGCGCCTCAGCCTGGAGCAGGCCATCCAGTTCATCAACGACGACGAGCTGGTCGAGATCACGCCGAAAGCGATCCGCCTTCGCAAGCGCACGCTCGCCTCGAATCAGAGACCGAAGAAGCCCGAGTAGCCGGCAGGGCGCCGGGTCGTCAGATCCACTCCGGCGGCGGCTGGATGGCGGGATCGGGCGTGCGGCCGGGGTCGGGACGGCCGCTGCCTTCGAGCCGGCTGATGGCCCGGACGGTCATGTCGGCCTCGCACGCGATCTGGCAGGAGAGACGGACGCCGGTGAGTCCTCGTTCGGTCAGGCGCTCCTGTTCGGCTTTGGTTCGTCGCGAGGGCTCGCCGGCGATGAACTCCACACGGCACGTCGTGCAGCGCGCGTTGCCGCCGCACGCATGGAGGATGTCTACGGAGGCGTCCTGTTCGATGGCGTTGACGAGCCGCTTGCCGGTCTCGACGTCCACGGTCCCGAATCCCTCGACGGTCAGTTTTGGCATGCCGCTATGTTAACGTATCGATTCCACCTATGACCGATTCGTCCACACTCGCACGACCCTCTGAACTCTGGAAGGGGCTGAGCACCGAGCGCCGGCTCCAGGCCGCCGAGGCATTCTGGCGCGATGGCAATGCGGGCGTCGAACACGCCGAGGCCATTGCCACCATCGCACAGCGCATCAAGTTCCGGCCGAAGAGCGTGCTGGCCCTGCCGGTCGAGAAGAAGGCGCGGCATCTGGTGCAGCTGGCGGGCGTGTCCGAACTCGTGGCGGCGCGCCTGCTCGTGGCGTTCCACCTGGTGGGCCAGCGTCCCATGATGGCGGCGTTCCTCGACACCCTGGGCATTGCGCACGACGCCGGGCTCATTGCGGACGACTCGGTCGAGCCGCCACCGGCCGAGCGCCTCGCGGAGGCGGCCAAGGCCCTGGCGGCCGCGTTCCCCGCAGAGGACGTGTCGCTGTACTTCTCCACGCTGCTCTGGCAGGATCCCGAGACGTGGGCCGGGCTCATGGACGTGCCCGAACTGCGCCGCCCGGCGCAGGCGTGAGCGGCGCTCCGGCGCTCTGACCACGAGGTACTGCGATGGAGTGGCTCTCGAGCCCGGAGGGCTGGATCGCGCTCGTCACGCTGACGATGCTGGAGATCGTCCTCGGCATCGACAACATCGTCTTCATCTCCATCCTGGCGGGGCGGCTGCCCGCCGCCCTGCGGGCCAGGGCCCGCCGCGTGGGCCTGTCGCTGGCGATGTTCATCCGCATCGGGCTGCTGTTCTCGATCTCGCTGATCATGCAGCTCACCGCGCCAATCCTGACGGTCCTCAGGCAGGAGATCTCGGGCCGCGACCTGATCCTGATCCTGGGCGGGCTGTTTCTCATCGCCAAGAGCACCTATGAGATTCACGAGAAGCTCGAGGGCACCGAGGAGCATGCACGGTCGGTGTCCGCCAGCTCGTTCGGCAGCGTGATCGCCCAGATCCTGGTGCTCGACATCGTCTTCTCCCTCGACTCGGTGATCACCGCGGTCGGGATGGCCAGCGAGGTCGGCATCATGGTGACGGCCGTCGTGATCGCCGTCGGGGTGATGTTGCTGTCGGCGGGGGCGATCAGCGAATTCGTGGAGCGTCACCCCACGGTCAAGATGCTGGCGCTCAGCTTCCTCCTCCTCATCGGCGTCTCCCTCCTGGCGGAGGGCTTCGAGCAGCACCTCTCGAAGGGCTACATCTACTTCGCGATGGGCTTCTCGGTGTTCGTCGAGATGATCAATCTCAGGATCCGGACGAAGGCGGAGCCGGTGAAGCTCCACACGCCCTACGCCGACTGAGCGGCCCCGCCGCACACGTCCCTGGACCACGAGGCCATGCGGTCGAGGAGCGCCGTGCGCACGTCGGACTCGGTCCTGCCCATCCGCCTGGGCACGGCGAACGAGTGGTCGCCTCCCGCAATGATGTCGAGTGTCACGGGACCCGGCACACCGGCGAGCACGGGCTGCAGTTCGTCCGGCGTGCCGAACGCGTCGCGCTCCCCCTGCACGATGAGCCACGGGATGCGGATGCCTGGAAGATGCGCGGTGCGGGGACGTTCAGGCCGCCCGGGCGGGTGCAGCGGGTAGCCCAGGCTGATGACGCCACGAAGACCGACCAGCCCCTCCGCGGCCAGATGGGTGGCGACGCGCCCGCCCATCGACTTCCCGCCGATGACGAGCGGCAGCACGCCGAGGCCCTCTGTGGCTCGCGCCCGTTCCACGGCATGCCTGAAGGCCTCTTCGAGCACGGGGAGCCGGTCGGGCACCCGCCGGCCCTCTGCCATGTACGGGAAGTCGAACGTGGCGACCACCAGGCCGCGCTCCGCCAGGCCGGTCGCCACGGCGGTCATGAAGGGGTGGCCTTGCCCGGCGCCTGCTCCGTGTGCCAGCACGAGGAGGGTATCCGCCGGCCTCGGATCAGGTCGGTGGAGGGTGAGGGTGCCCATGCGGTCCGTCACGACGTCGCCTGCCAGGGATGGTGCCGCGAGCCGACCGTCTACCTGAGGGAGGCCAGGTAGTCGCGAATCCGGCGTGCGTTGGTGCCGAGATCGCTCCGCCCGACGCGCGACACGGACCGGACGTCGAGACGGGTGGCGGTGCCCTCTGGTGTGAGCCGGATCACGACGTCGTCCACGAAGCCGAACCAGGTCGTCGTGTCGCTCGCCTCGATGCGGCCCTCGTCCGGGCTGGCCGCCACGATGTCCCACCCCTGGGCGCGCGCAGCCTCCAGGGCCCGGTCGAAAGCCTCTGGCGCAGGCAGCGGGAGCGTGAGGGTCTGCAGGTCGGGGTACGCCTCCTGCGTCAGGCGCGCCACCTCCGGCGTGTACTCGAGCGAATTGGGCACGTCGGCTCGCAGCGGCACGATGGCCGAGAAGACCGGCGGATCCGTCGTGTCGGTGGTGATGTCGTGAATCGGGGGTACGGCGCTGGCCATCTGCGCCACGCGGAAGGGGAGGCCGAACGCGACGAGGCCGAACAGGACGCCCGCGAGGGCGGGGCCTGGCCGCTGGCGTGCTGAGCGCCGCATGGCGAGCAGCAGCGCCACGAGAGAGAGCGCCAGGCCGGCCGCTCCGATGAACGCCCCGTAGCGTACCAGGGGCACGGCCGTGGGCAGGGCGATGAGACCGAAGCGGTAGGCAGGGCCGGGAAGGGCGACGACGAGCAGGCCGAGCAGGGCGACGGCAGGACCCAGTCGTGTCAGCAGCATGGCGCGTATTGTAGCCGGCTCCTCCCCGCGGCGGGCCGTCGGCGCCGATGCCGCGAAGACGGTGTGGTCATTGGCCGTATCCTAGGAGCCACTGCATACACGGCGGGATGTCTCGCCGGTCGCATGCCGGTCGCGTGTGTGCAGTGGCCTCCAGGCCGGCGCGACGTCACCTCCGGCCGGGCGGCGCTGTTCCGTGCACACCTATGCCTGACACGCTCGTGCTTCGTGCGTCGCGAACCTGGCATCGCAACCCAGAAGGGGTGCGGCGCCCCTCCCGGCTGGACCGGTAGGATGCGTCTGGACGAGCTCGGGTGGGACGAGAGCCGCACACGGGACTTCGCACCGTGGGCGGGCCGTGACGACGTCCGTCCGACCCGTGTCCTCATCGAGTACAACCACAACTTCCGCGTCGCGGGCGAGGGTGGTGATCTCGACGCGGTCGTGTCCGGTCGGCTCAAGCACCAGGCGGTCAGCCGGGCCGAGTTGCCGGCGGTGGGCGACTGGGTGGTCCTCCGCATCCGGGCCGACGAACCGCGGGGTGCCATCATTGGCGTGCTGCCGCGTCGGAGTCACTTTTCGCGACGGATGGCGGGACAGGTGACCGACGAGCAGGTCGTCGCCGCCAACATCGACGTGGTCTTCATCGTGATGGCGCTCGATCACGACTTCAGTCCGCGGCGTCTGGAGCGCTATCTCCTGCTCGCGCACCAGAGTGGCGCTGCGCCCGTCGTGCTGCTGACCAAGCCCGATGTCGAACCCGCCCGACTGAACGAACGACTCGACGAGGTCCGACCGGTGACGGGTCTCGTGCCGCTCCATGTCGTCAATCCACGGCTCGGCCAGGGGGTCGACGTCGTCCGCGCCTGCCTGGGCCCTGGCCGTACGGGCGCCCTGCTGGGGTCGTCGGGCGTCGGCAAGAGCACGATCATCAACCGGCTGGCCGGAGGCGAGCTGCAGCGGACGCGGGACGTCCGGACCGCCGACTCGAAAGGGCGGCACACCACCACCCATCGCGAACTGGTGCAGTTGCCGGATGGGAGCCTGCTCATCGACACCCCCGGCATGCGCGAGATTCAGTTGTGGGACGCGGGGGATGCCGTTCGCGAAACGTTCGAGGACGTGGAGGCGATGGCCGCGGACTGCCGTTTCGCGGATTGCCGCCACCTGGCGGAGCCCCGGTGCGCGGTCAAGGCCGCGGTCGCCGCGGGGACGCTCGCGCAGGCGCGTCTCGACAGCTACCAGGCGCTGCAGGCCGAGCTGGTCCACCTGGCGCAGCAGCAGGACGAGCGCAGCCTTCTCGAGGAGAAGCGGAAGTCGAAGGTGATGGGCAAGGCGCTCAAGGACTTTCAGCGCCGCCGGCCCAGGGGCAAGCTGTAGCGACGGACGCTGGCGCCTCAGGCCGCCGGGGCGCGGTGGACGGGATCCGTATAATGGCGCCCATGCCGCAGCTGCTGCTCGCGCTCCTGCTGTTCGGCCTGTCCGGCGCCGCCCCGGTCCTCGCCGGGCAGGACCCGCCACGGGCCTTCTTCGTGTCGGCCCTCTCCGCCGACGACATCCGGAGCAAGCAGGCCGTCCTCGAGACCGAGCAGGGCACCATCGTGCTCGACCTGCTCGACGAGGCCGCGCCGAACCACGTAGCGCACTTCATCACCCGCGCGCGCGAGGGCGTGTTCGACGGCACGATCTTCCACCGCGTGATTGCCATGGGCATCGTCCAGGGCGGGGATCCCCTCTCCAAGGATCCCGCCAGGCGCGGTGAGTACGGAACCGGCGGCCTCGGCGTGCTCCGTTTCGAGCCGAACGCGGAGCGGGCGACCCGTGGCGCGGTGGCGGCCGTCCTCGGCGGAGCCGACCGCGACAGCGCCGGGTCGCAATTCTTCATCTGCGTGACGGATCAGCCCGCCCTCGACGGCCAGTACACCGTGTTCGCCCGCGTGGTCGAGGGGGTCGCCGTCGCCCAGCGCATCTCCCAGCTGCCGGCCGACGCCGACGGGGCGCCGTCCGAACGCGTGGTGCTGCGGCGTGTCTCGATCCGCGACACGCCGCCCCCAGAGCCCGAGCCCTTCGTCGACGAGTCTCCCGATGGGCTCGGGCGGTACCGGGCCGTCATCGAGACCTCCATGGGACCCATCACCCTGGAGTTCCTGCCGGATCGCGCGCCGAATCACGTACGGGCCTTCCTGCGGATGGCGGCGTCCGGCGTCTACGACGGCACCGCGTTTCACCGCGTGGCGCCAGGGTTCGTGATCCAGGGGGGCTATCTGGCGTCGCGGCGGGACGCGCTCGACGAGCGACAGCAGGGATTCGTGCGCGCGCTCCAGCCGGAGTTCAATGACACCCTCCACGAGCGCGGCACCGTCTCCATGGCCCGCGGCGACGACCCCGCCAGCGCCACGAGTTCGTTCTTCATCGTGCTGGGGCGCACGCCGGCCCTCGATGGACAGTACTCGGCGTTCGGACGGGTGGTCGAGGGGCAGGACGTGATCGATCGGATCGAGGGTGTGCCGCGCAACGGCGAGGAGCCCGTCACCCGCATCGAGGTGACCCGCGTGCGGGTCGTTGCCCCCTGACGCGGTGTGCCCGCCCCGTTCAGGTCGGAGATCCCGGACGCCGCACCGCCGTCACCACGCCGACCAGGAAGTCGAGTTCTGCCCGGTCGCCGGCCTCGAGGCCTGGATGCAGGGCTTCCGGGCCGACACGAGCCACCCGCGCCTGACTGTCGGGTTCGTCGGCGAACGTGTAATGCACGTCGTACGACAGCTGCCCGTGGATGCTGATGGGCTGCAGGCGATGCAGCAGGGCGAGTCGCGAGCCTTTGAGCATGATTGGTGAGGGGGTAGCTTACTCCACCGGGCTCTGGCAGCGGTCGCCTGCCGTCCTGCCCGTGTCGATTGCCGGCCGTCCGTGCGTGCCCGTGCCCGTTCGTGCCGGCCCGCCAGCGCTGGCCGGTCACTGCAGGAAGGGAAGGCTCGACTGACCCGGCACCGGCGCGCCGGTGCCGGCCTGCAGGTTGTGCACGCTGACGCCGAGCAGGCGGACGCGCCGGCGATGGGCCTCTGTGCGGTCCAGCAGGAGACGCGCCCGTGCCGAGATGGCGGCGGCGTCCCGGGTGGGTGCGTCGCTGTGGCTGCGGGTCACCGTTTCGAAGTCGCCGTACCGCACCTTCAGGGTGACCGTGCGGGCCACGTATCCGCGTGCGTCGAGCCACTGGCTCGCCGTCTCGGCCATCGCGCTGACGTGGGTCCGCATCGTGTCGAGGTCCTCGAGGTCACGCGGGAACGTCCGTTCGGTCCCCGCGGACTTCGGTTCGCGGTGGGTGGTCACGGGACGTTCGTCGATGCCGTGCGCGAGTTGCAGGAGCCAGTCGGCCTGCGACCCGACGGCCTGCTGCAGCGCTTCACGCCCGGCGGTCCGGACCTGCATCAGCGTCGTGATGCCCCGCTCGGCCAGCCGGCGGCTCGTCACCGGCCCCACGCCCCAGAGCGCCTCGACCGGAAGGCCCTGCAGGAACGACTCGACGCGTTCAGGGGCGATGACGGTCAGGCCGTCCGGCTTGTCCCAGCCCGAGGCAATCTTGGCGAGGAACTTGTTGGGTGCCACGCCCGCCGACACGGTCAGGCCCTCCGACTCGCGAATCAGGGCCTTGAGCCGCCGGGCGACCGAGACCCCTAGCCGCTCGCCCCACGCGTTGTCGGTCACGTCGAGGTACGCTTCGTCGAGCGAGAGCGGCTCGACCAGGGGCGTCACCGAGCGGTAGAGGTCGAAGATCCGCCCCGAGATGGACCGGTACTTCTCGAACGACGGCCGCACGATGGCCAGGGCCGGGCACAGGCGCAGGGCCCGCGACATCGGAATGGCTGACCGGACTCCGAACGCCCGGGCCTCATAGCTGGCCGCCGCCACCACGCCGCGCTGCTCCGGGCTGCCGCCGACGGCGACGGGTCGGCCCCGCAGGGACGGGTCGTCCCGCTGTTCGACCGACGCGTAGAACGCGTCCATGTCGAGGTGCAGGATTCGGCGGACAGCGTGTCCGGCAGGCGGTGGCGTGGCGTCGGGCATCACCGCACCGCGCGCAGGCACCCCGCGGCAGGCGACATCATCGCCCGGTGGAGCCGAACCCGCCCCGGGCGACCTCGCCGAGGGCGTCGACCTCCTCCCACTCGACCCGCGGTGCTGGGAGGACGATGCCCTGGGCGAGGCGATCGCCCCTGGCCACGTGGACGGGGGCTGCCGTGAAGTTGAGAACCTGGATCAGGACCTCGTCGGTCGGACCGCTGTAGTCGGGGTCCAGGACGCCGACGCCATTGGCGACGAGAAGACCGCGCTTGAGCGGGGTGCTGCTTCGGGCGAAAATGCCGAGGAAGTATCCTGCCGGTACCTCGATGACGAGGCCGGTCCGCACGAGGGCAATCCGGCCCGGGTCAATCTGCAGATCCTGAGCTGCCGCGAGGTCGAACCCCGCGGCGTGAGCCGTTCCGTAACCCGGGAGGTCGAGCGTGGAGTCGAGCCGTCTGATCCTGAGCCGCATGCCGCGAGCATATCGGAGTCGGTCACCCGTCGCATCCGGCCTGTGGGCTGCGCTGCTCCTGGTCGCGTGCCTGCAGGCGCCGGCGACCGCCCAGGACCTGACGGCGGACCTCGCCCTCGACCCGGCGGTCCGGGCCGGACGACTCGACAATGGCCTCACGTATTTCATCCGGCCCAACGCCCGGCCGGCCCGCCGGGTCCTGCTGCGTCTGGCGGTGAAGGCCGGCTCGGTGGACGAAGCCGACGATCAGCGTGGTCTGGCGCACATGCTGGAGCACATGGCCTTCAACGGCTCCGCGCACTTCGCCCCCGGCGAGCTGGTGACCTATCTGGAATCGGTGGGCTCGCGGTTCGGCCCGCACGTCAACGCCTACACCAGCTTCGACGAGACCGTCTACATGCTGGACCTGCCCGCCGATCGTGCCGAGGCGGTGACGCGCGGCGTCGAGGCGCTGAGCGACTTCGCCTACGGCGCCACGCTCGCCGAGGCGGAGATCGATCGGGAGCGGGGCGTGGTCATCGAGGAATGGCGTGGCCGCCTGGGGGCCGGTGCCCGCCTCCAGGGCGCGCAGATGGCGGCCCTCTTCGGCGAGTCGCGCTATTCCGACCGGATTCCAATCGGGACGCCCGAGAGCCTGCGGACGTTCACGCCGGAGCGCCTGCGCGACTTCTACCGCGATCACTATCGCGCCGACCGCATGGCGGTCATCGTCGTGGGTGACGTAGACCCCGACACCATGGAGCGCCTCGTCCGGACACACTTCTCCGGCGCTCCCGGGCCCGGTCCCACCGCACGCCCGGCGTTCGACCTGCCCTCCCACCGCGAAACGCGCGTCGCCTCGCTCGGCGACCCCGAGGTGCAGGGCACGTCGGTGGCTGTCGTCCACAAGCGTCCCCTGCGGCCGCTGCGGACCCTGCAGGACTATCGCGCCGCCCTCGTGCAGTCGCTCGTCCAGCAGATGATCAACGACCGTTTCGCCGAGATCGCCAGGCGGCCCGACGCGCCGTTCATCGGCGCGGGGGCCGGCATGCAGACGCTCGGTCGAACGGTCGAGGCCTTCACGATGTCCGCACGCGTCGAGGACGGCGGCGCCAGTCGGGGCTTGTCCGCGCTGGCCGAAGAACTCGCACGCGCCCGCACGCACGGGTTCGGCGAGGCCGAACTGGATCGGGCACGCCGAGCCCTGCTGGCCACCTACGAACGCAGTTTCAACGAGCGTGCGACCACCGAGAGCGACGGCCTGGCCTCCGAGCTCGTGCGGTACTACCTCACCGGTGAGGCGGCTCCCGGCATCGCCGCGGAGTACGACCTCGCGCGGCGCTTCCTGCCCGCGGTGACGCCCGCCGACACTGCCGGCCAGCTCCAGGACCTGACGCGCGACGACAACCGCGTGGTGCTTGCCACGGCGCCCGAGAAG
>JABFRY010000412.1 GCA_013140955.1 Acidobacteriota bacterium | reverse complement strand
CTGGTCGAGGCCTTGAGGCCCACCTCGTACTGATAGACCTGCTCGGGGCCGAGGTCCGGGACCAGTGCGCCGGTCGAGACGGCACCTGCCGCCGCCGTCGTGCCCACCTGGCCGCCGAGGGCCGCCGCGGTGGTTGGCGCAATCGAGAAGCCCGCGCCGCCTGTGAGTCCCACGCTGCCGAGGTCGGCGCTGTTGGCGGCCCGGAGGCCCTTCGTAACGTTGACCGTGGCATTGAGGCCGTCGGCGACGCGCACGACTGCGGCGGTCTGGAACGTAAAGGCCTGCTGAACGACGTTCTCCTCCGTCACCCCGAGCACGCGGTCCTCGACGGTCGAGAAGGCGAAGCGGTCGAAGCGCAGGCCCCCCTTCAACTGCAGGCGGTTCGGCAGCACATCGAAGGCGTCCTGCACGAAGACGCCGGCGCTGTTGTAGCCGGTGCCGTTCGGGATGTCAGGCCGGTTCGGCGTGGAGACGCCGGCCTGCGTGATGATCGCGCGACTCGCGTCGGTGAGCGATTCCCGGTAGATGTCGGTGCCGAACACGAGGAACTGACGCGAGCCCACGGACCGCTGTCCCTGCAGCTGGTAGCCGAACGTCCGTGTCGTGGCGGTCTGGGTGTCGAGGCTCGAGGTCGGCCGCGACTGCTCGAAGCGGCCATCCGCCTGCCGGTTGAGCGAGACGGTGGCCGACACGCCGTCGAGCCCCGGCACGTTGGCGTTCTGGTACCGCACGAAGCCGAAGTCGAGGCTCTGGGGGTCGAATCCGCTCCGGTACACGCCCTGTCCGCCGAGGACCCGGTCGTAGCGGCTCGCGCCGTTCTGATCCTCGTGCATGAAGAGCGCGCGGACGGAGGCGGCCCGGCCGGCATTCAGGTTCGCGATGGCGAAGGCCCCGCCCTGCCGGAAGTCGGTGTCGGGTTGCCGCGAGTAGAGGACCGTGGACGGCAGGTCGAAGTAGCGGGTGAGCGCCGAATGCGAGTCGAGCCCGCCACCCGCGCGGAGATCGCCCACGCGGCGTCCGCTGCCCCCCACCTGCAGGGTGGCGCGGGACGTGCGGAACGACACCTCGCCCTGCGCGCCGGCCGACTCGTCACCCGATCCGAAGAAGAGCTCGGCGTTCCCCGCGGTCTGCAGCGAGTCGCGCGAGAAGAGGGGCGGCGCGCTCATCAGGTTGAACGTGCCACCGAGTGCATCGCTCCCGTACTGCACCGAGCCGGCGCCACGCACCACTTCGATGCGGTCGATGGCCGCGCCCTCGATCCAGGAGAGGTACTGGCTCGGGCCCGAGCGCCACGCGGCCTGGTTGTAGCGCACGCCGTCCACCAGGTACACGTTGCTCTGCCCGGTGAAGCCGCGGATGATCGGCGACACCTGCGCGGAGGTGGTCTGCTGGACGTAGATGCCCGGCTCCTCGCGCAGCACCTGCGCCAGAAGCGTATAGGGGCGCGAATCGATCTCGGCCCGTGTCGTGACCGAGGTGGACTCCGCCAGGCCGGCAGCGCCCTGTTCGCTGCCGCGGCTCGGCGTCACGAGCACGTCGGCGGTGAAGGCCTGCACCTGGAGTTCCAGCGCCACGGCGACGTCGCCCGGCTGCAGGTTCACGTCGCGCGTGAGGGGCTCGAATCGATCGGAGGTCGCCGTGACCGAGCAGGCTGCGGCCGGCAGGCCGCTCAGCGAGAACTGACCTGCGGCGTTCGTACGGGTCCGACGCTGCGCCGTGCCGCACACCACGTCGATGCCCGCGCCCGGAATCGCCGCGTTCTGGGCATCGACCACCGTGCCTCGCACGGTCGCCGTGGCCTGGGCGGTCGATGGGGTCGGCGCGGCAAGCGCCGTGGCCACCATCAGGGCCCCTGCCCAGAGATTCCTCGTTGCTCGTGCTGCGTCCATTCCGCTCACTGTCATCCTCTCTTCGGTGTACCCGTCCGCCGCTGGCGTGCGCGCGGTGGGAACAGCCCACATCCGCCGCCGACACCGCAATGCCGATGCCACCTCGACCGGGCAGGGGTGCGGTGCCACCTGTCCAGTGTGCGCAGGCAGGGATCCCGACTTCAGCTCATGAAATAGCCAGCATTGGTGAGCTGGCGACAACGCGTCGTCAGCAGCGCCGTACGCGTTCTGCTCACGGCTGGTGCGCGAGTGGACAGACGGCCGGGTGGGCGCGCGCCCCGGGTCCGCCACGAGATCTGCCGCAGGTTCTCCTTCAGAAGACGAGAAGAAGTTCTCCCTGACGGAAGACAGCCGAGGTTCCAGCGTGCGCGCGGCCTTGCGAGGCCGCATGGCCGCGCGAGGATCCGATGGACGTGGCCGGTCACGTCGAGCCCGCGCGGCCGCGTGAAGTCTGCATCCGGCCAGACCAACGTCCCGCCACCGCCAGCGACCCGGTGTCGGCCGGACGCGTGCGCGCCGTGTGTACACGGAAAACCCAAGGAAACAGGGCACCTTTCCGCGTGAGCCCTGCCTGGCGCGCCCCTTGAAGTGTGGAGGTTCGTCGCCACGCATCCGTGGCGCCTCAGAAGGGTGGTCGTGTCATGCGGAACGTGGTGCTCGGGTTACTGATGGTCGGGGCGATGGTGACGGGCGCGCAGCGCGCCGATGCGAGCAGCGTGCAGGTGGGGGACAGCCTCCAGTTCGCGGACGCGGCCGGCACCACCGGCGGCGGCGAGTTCGTGGCCACGGTCAACGGCGCGTGGTCCTTCATCACGTTCTGCCTCCAGCGGACGGAGTACATCGACTTCACGAACGCCTTCACTGTCGAAGGCGTGTCGCCGTATACGCTCACCGATCCGGTCGGCAACGGCGGCGACGCGCAGGGACGCGACTTCATCTCCGCGCAGACCGCCTATCTCTACACGATGTTCCGCGCCGGCACCCTGGCGGGCTACGACTATGCGGGCGCCGGGCACGCGGCGTCGGCCGACGCGCTCCAGCGCGCCTTCTGGATGCTCGAGCAGGAGCTGCCGATGGACGCGAACAACGCGTTCGTCGCGCTGGCCAACACCGCAGTCAACACTGGCGCGTGGACGGGCATCGGCCACGTCCGGGTGCTGAACCTGCGCTACGGCCGCAACAACACCGAGGCACAGGACCAGCTCACCCTCGTGCCCGAGCCCGCCTCGATGCTGCTGCTCGGTGCAGGCATCGCCGCATTCGCCGTGCGGCGCCGCCGCACCGTCGCTCGCTGAGAGGGAGGCAGATGGCGGCACCCGGGCGGCCGGCAACTGTGCTACCGTTCCGCCGGTCCTGGCCGGCCCGTCCGTCGGCGTCGTCCGGGCAGCCGTCTGCGGTCATGCAGCAGCCAACCGGCGCGTCACACCGGGATCCCCCTCCCGGAGGCCAGGCCCGCGGGGCCAGGGGGGGCCGCGGGCTGGAGACCGTCCTGCGCCACGGCCGCGCCCGATGGGGCGTGGCCTTCGACTACTGCCTGCCCATCGTGGTGTTCGGCCTGCTGACGGCTCTCGAGTCGTACCTGCCGGCCGGCCTCTACCCGTACGCGTACATCGTGAAGATTGGCCTGGTCTCGGCCTCGCTCGTGTGGCTCCGGGGTCCGCTGGCCGACATCGTCCCCTCGTCCCGCGTCGTCCTCCCAGCCGTGATGGTCGGCCTCGCCGTCACGCTGCAGTGGGTGCTGGTGGACGCGGCCGTGCCCTATCCTCACCTGGGGACGAGGAGCGCGTTCGACCCGTTCACGGCCATCGAGGGGACGCCCCTGCGCTGGGCGTTCCTCGGCGTGCGGCTGTTCGGGCTGGTGCTCGTGGTGCCGGTGATGGAAGAACTCTTCTGGCGGTCCTTCCTGCTGCGCTATCTCACGCGGCCGGAGTTCCGGACCCTCCTTCCAGGCGAGTTCTCCTGGACGGCCTTCTGGCTCGTCGCCGCGCTCTTCGCGCTGTCGCACCCCGAATGGCTGGTGGCGCTGGTGACGGCCGCGGCGTTCGCGCTGCTCCTCAGGTGGACGAGGAGCCTGTTCGCCGTGGTCGTGGCGCATGCGGTGGCCAACGCCGCACTCGGGGCGTACGTGCTGGCCACCGGCGCCTGGCAGTTCTGGTAAGGGGCGACCGCGCCGGGGACGGACGCTGGCGCGCGGGAGATGCGACTCGGCGATCGGG
>JABFRY010000480.1 GCA_013140955.1 Acidobacteriota bacterium | reverse complement strand
CGCCGTGCCAGCGTGCCGTGGTCGCGAATGGTGCCGCGGAGCACCGGATAGGTGGCTTCGAGCGCGTCGAGCACGGCGCGCTGCGTGACGGCGCCCGGCACGTGCACCTGCACTTCCCCGGCCACGCCGGCCAGGGTGCGCAGGTGCGCGGGCAGCTCCACGCGGATCATGGCAGCGTCTGCACCTCGACCGACAGCACAGCCGGCAGGTCGCGGACGATGGCCGACCAGGTATTTCCGCCGTCGGGCGAGCCGTACACCTGGCCGCCGGTCGTGCCGAAGTAGATGCCGCAGGTGTCCAGCGTATCCACCGCCATGGCGCTCCGCAGCACGTTCACGTAGCAGTCGCGCTGGGGCAGCCCCTCGGTCAGGGCCTCCCACTCGTGGCCACCCGTGCGGCTGCGGTACACGCGTAGCTTGCCGTCAGGCGGGTAGTGCTCCGAGTCGCTCTTGATCGGGATCACGTAGACGGTCTCCGGCTCGTGCGCGTGCACGTCCACGACGAAGCCGAAGTCTGTCGGCAGGTTGCCGCTCACTTCCGTCCACGAGTCGCCGGCATCGTCGCTCCGCATGACGTCCCAGTGCTTCTGCATGAAGAGCACGTCGGGACGCGCCGCGTTGAGCGCGATGCGGTGCACGCAGTGGCCGACTTCGGCCGTCGGCTCGGGGATGTACTGCGAGCGAAGGCCCCGGTTGATGGGCTTCCACGTCGAGCCGCCGTCGTCGGTCCGGAAGGCGCCGGCCGCCGAGATGGCCACGAAGAGGCGCTTCGGGTCCGCCGGATCCTGCAGGATCGTGTGCAGGCACATGCCGCCGGCCCCGGGCTGCCACCGCGACCCCGAGTCGTGACTGCGCAGGCCTGGCAGCTCCCGCCAGCTCGCGCCGCCGTCGCCCGACCGGAAGATCGCCGCATCCTCTGCGCCGGCGTACACCACATCGGGCTCGGTCAGCGAGGGCTCGAGGTGCCACACCCGCTTGAACTCCCACGGATGCGGCGTGCCGTCGTACCACTGGTGGGTGCCGGTCTCGCCCTCGTACGCGAAGGCGTTGCCCACCGGCTCCCAGCTGCGCCCCCCGTCGTTCGAGCGCTGAATCAGCTGGCCGAACCAGCCGCTCGACTGCGAGGCGTACAGGCGGTTGGGATCCACCGGCGAGCCCTTCACGTGGTAGATCTCCCACCCGCCGAAGTGCGGCCCGTCCACCTGCCACGTCTTGCGCGTGCCGTCCGATGTCAGGACGAACGCTCCCTTGCGCGTACCCACCAGAACTCGAACGCTGCTCATCGTCGTCTCCTGCGCATGCCGCGCTCGCGCCAGTGCCGAGGGTCCTAGTTCCGGCAGGCGCGCGGGTTCCACGTCGAGCCGTCGGGCTCGCGTCTGTAGTGCGTGCTGGTCACGAAGCGGCCGTTGAGATAGGTCGGGTCCACCACGATCGTGGTGACCACGAACCAGTCGGTGCCGTCGGGCGACGGAAAGCGGTCGAAGTACTCGGTCACGGTCGCGCGCCCGCTGTAGGGCACGCCGTTGCGTCGCAACCAGCCTCCGGAGAGATTGGTGGTCACCACCTTCAGCGCGCCGCCTGCCGCCGGTGGCGGACCTCCCGGAGGGTTGATGCCGAATGGATTGGAGGCGCCCATGTTGCGCGCCCAGCTGGCGACCGAATGGCCCTGCAACGTGGCCCGGCCGCGGGGGGCCGCGCCGTCGAACCGGAACGTCCGGGTCTGGCGCCCGTTGTCGGTTTCGAGCGTCAGGGTCTGCTCGTCCTGCCACGCGATCCGCAGGCGGGTCGGCATGCGCAGCAACGCCGCTGCCCCGAACGCCTGGCACGAGCCGTCGGTGGCGGGGTCCCAGGCGTTGGCGACGCGCGTGCCTTCCTCGTTGAGCGGGATGCCCTGGAAGTCGCCCTTCGGCGCGGTCACCATGCGCCACCGCCAGTCTTCGTTGACGATCGACACCCAGGTGCCGGTCAGGTCCAGTGGCGCCGCGTCGCGGGGGCTTGCCGGCGGCCCGTCCGGTGGGGGCGGGCCCTGGGCACCCGGCACAGCGCCTGCGGTCACGATCAGCATGCACGCGAGCGCCAGGCGCAGGCGGCGTACGGGAACCCGTGCGGGAGCACTCATGGGCGTCCTCCGAGCGTGCGGTACACGGCTTCGACGAACATGTCCGTCGTCCAGAATCCCGACGTTGCGCCGTAGCGGCCGTCGTAGTCGGAGGTGGGGCGCGCGGCCTTCACCGCATCCAGCGAGAGGCCCTTGTCCACCATGTCCTGTATGCGGTCGCGGATGATCGTGATCATGTCGCGATACTCCACCACGTCGGCCTCGTCTGCGATGCGCCCGTGGCCGGGGATCACCATGGTACCGCCCTCCTGCTTGTCGCGCGGCACGGTGATCTGCACGATGCGGTTCAGGCCGTCCACGATGCCGTTGATCGTGCCACCGCGCGCGATGTCGATGAAGGGATAGCCGGTGTTGTTGTAGATGTCGCCCGTGCTGACGACGTCCGACCTGCGGAAGTGGACGAGGATGTCGCCGTCGGTGTGCGCGGCGGGCTGGTGCAGCAGTTCGATGGCCTCGCCGTTGAAGTAGACCTCGTCCGATGCGTCGAAGAACGTGTCGGTCGGCAGGGAGCCGGCGGGCGGTGCCGCTTCGCCGGGCTGCAGGGCCACCATCCGATGCTGGACGTTCTCGTGCGCCAGGATCAGGGCGCCGGCATTGCCGCCAATCTCGAAGGCGACATTGCCGGCCACGATGGCGTTGCCCGCCTCCCGGAACCGTGCGTTGCCACCCGTGTGGTCGCCGTGCACGTGGGTGTTGACCACGTAGCGGATCGGCTTGCCGCCCGAGAGGCGCGCGATCTCGGCGAGGAGCTTGTCCGCCATCGGCGCGAACTGCGTGTCCACGACCAGCACGCCGTCGTCCCCGATCTGCACGGTCACGTTGCTCCCCGCGCCGACCAGCATGAACACGTTGTCCTGGACCTTGAACGACCGGACGGTGACCCGGTCGAAGTCGATCCCCTGCTGTGCAAGGCCGACGACCGCGCCGAGCACTCCGGTGAGGACGGCTCCCGCGGCCAGACCCGCGCGCGTCCGGAGGCGCGTCATTCCCGCACCCCCTCCGGCAGCTCGGACACCGGGGCCATGGTGGCCTTGGGCAGCGAGGGCAACCGCATCATGAACTCGGGCAGCGCCGTCTCCGCCCCACCCGCGGCGGCCTCGACCGGCAGCCCATGCCGGGCCGCGAACTCCCGTTCGTACGGATTGTTGCCCGGCAGGTGATGGGGCACGTCGCCCGCCTCGCGGGGGACTTCGTCTGCCGGCCTGCAAGGGTAGGGCTCCATCCGCCCGTTGGGCAGCCACTCGAAGCCGTTGGTCTTGATGAGCGGCTCCGTGAGGTACACGGGGTCCTCGATCATCGAGACGTGCGTCAGGACGTCCTCGTGCCGCACGAAGTGTTCGGTGAGCGTGGCCCGATCGCTCAGGGGCAGCCCGTTGCGCCGGACCCAACCCGCCTTGAGGTGGGTGGTGCGGACCACCAGCGTGTCGCCCTCGAAGTGTCCCGTGGAGAATCCCTGCCAGGTGTGGGGCTCGAATTCAGAGGGGTGGGGCCGGCCGTCCATCCAGATGACCCGGTGCTGCTCCTGCCACTGGATGTGTGTGTGCAGAGCGATGAGCCGCTGCGAGGCCGGGTCGCGGTCTTCCCAGACCCGGAGTTGACCGACGCCCCGGAACCCGTAGGTGGACGGGTGTGGTTTGCACTGGTGCTCGGGGAGCGTGAGGAGCGAGGCATCCCAGGCCTCGGCGCGCTTGCGCGCCGCCTCGCTGATGGGAAGTCCTGCATAGTCGCCCACGTCCGGGCCCGGAATCCGTTCGAGCCAGTCCTCGTCGTAAAGGGGACCCCAGTAACCAACCAGGTTGGCTTGTGCGGAGACGACCGACGGATGGGCCAGCACGACGGCCACGGCAAGGCCAGCGAGCAGGTGGCGGATCGATATGGGCATGTGACGCTCCTCCGGGATGCGCGAAGCGTAGGCGCGCGGGTGAGGCGTGTCAACCGTCGACACACGCCTCACCCGCGCGCCTACGCTTCGCGCATCCCGGAGGAG
>JABFRY010000334.1 GCA_013140955.1 Acidobacteriota bacterium | reverse complement strand
GTGTAAGGGCTGGGTGGGCGCTCACCGGCGGCTGGCCGGCAGCGCACCGGGGACCGAGGGCAACCTGATGTATTCCCAAGTTGCATCGGTTGGTCAACAACTTTGTATTTTACTTATGAGCTGGCCGCTGCAAGAATGATTCGCCATGTCGAGCGACCAGCCGGAATCCTCTCTGCCGTCAGGCCTGTACGATCCCCGCGACGAGCATGATGCCTGTGGTGTCGGCTTCGTCGTGCATGCCAAGGGCCACCGGTCCCACGACATCGTCCGTCATGCGCTGCAGGTGCTCATCAATCTGGAACACCGCGGCGCCTGTGGCTGCGAGTACAACACGGGCGACGGTGCCGGCATTCTCGTGCAGGTGCCCGATCGCTTCTTCCGCAAGGTGCTCCCCTTCGAGCTGCCGGAGGCGGGGCGGTACGGTGTCGGCATGGTCTTCCTCCCGCGGGAGGAGGGGGACCGGGTTCGGCTGTGCGCGCTCGTGGAGTCGGTGGCGGCCGGGGAGGACGCCCGCGTGCTCGGCTGGCGCGACGTTCCGAGTGACAACAGCGCCCTCGGCGCGAGCGCCCGCGCGGCTCAGCCCGTGTTTCGTCAGGTCTTCATCGCGGCGGCGCAGCCGGAGTCCGGGCCGGTCACCGAGGCGCAGCGGCAGCGTTTCGAACGCAAGCTGTACGTCATCCGGAAGCTCGTGGAGCACGCCGTCGATCAGTTGAAGATCAGCGCGCTGGCCCGCCGGCAGTTCTACGTGGTCTCCCTGTCGGCCAGCACGCTCGTGTACAAGGGCATGCTCACGGCGGCCCAGCTCGAGCCGATGTTCCCGGACCTGTCGGACGCGGACTTCGAGTCGGCCCTGGCCCTGGTGCACCAGCGCTTCAGCACCAACACGTTCCCGTCCTGGCCGCTCGCGCACCCATACCGGTACGTCGCCCACAACGGCGAGATCAACACCCTGCGCGGCAACATCAGCTGGATGCGGGCGCGCGAGCGCCTGCTCCGGAGCGACGTCCTGGGCGACGACCTGGCCAAGCTCCTGCCCATCGTCCGGGAAGGCGGCAGCGACACGGCGACGTTCGACAACGTGCTCGAGCTGCTCGTCATGGCCGGGCGCTCCCTGCCGCACGCCGTGCTCATGATGATCCCCGAGCCCTGGAGCGGCGATCGCGAGATGGATCCGGCACGCCGGGCCTTCTACGAGTATCACTCCTCGCTGATGGAGCCGTGGGACGGTCCCGCGTCGGTGGCGTTCACTGATGGCACGGTGGTGGGCGCGGTGCTCGACAGGAACGGGCTGCGTCCATCGCGGTACGTCGTGACCCGGGACGACCTGGTGATCATGGCCTCCGAGGTGGGCGTGCTCGACATCCCGCCCGAGGACATCGTGGTGAAGGAGCGCCTGCGGCCGGGGCGGATCTTCCTCGTCGACACCGCACAGGGCCGGATCGTGGACGACGAGGAGATCAAGTCGGCGCTGGCGGCTGAGCATCCGTACCAGGAGTGGCTCGATGCCAACCTGCTGCACATCGATGCGCTGCCGAAGGCGCGCGCGGAACAGCCGAACCACGAGACCGTGCTCGTCCGGCAGACGATGTTCGGATACACCCAGGAGGACCTGCGTTTCCTGCTCGGCCCGATGGCCCAGCACGGGGAGGAGCCGGTAGGGTCGATGGGGACCGACACGGCCCTGGCCGTGCTCTCCGATCGGCCCCGGCTGCTGTTCGACTACTTCACGCAGCTGTTCGCGCAGGTGACCAATCCGCCCCTCGACGCCATCCGCGAGGAACTGGTGACGTCGATGGGATCGACGATCGGTCCCGAACGGAACCTCCTGCTGGCGGAGCCCGAGTCGTGCCGGCAGATCAAGCTCGACTATCCGATCATCGACAACGAGCAGGTGGCCAAGCTCCGGCACCTGCCCCCCGATGCCCCGTTCCGTTCGAAGACCATCTCGACGCTGTACGAGGCGAAGAAGGGCGGGCCCGGCCTCGAGCAGGCCATGGGAGACGTGTGCCGCCAGGCGAGTGAGGCCGTGGCCGCGGGCTTCGACATCTTGATCCTGTCGGATCGGGGTGCAACCCCGACGCTCGCGCCCATCCCCAGCCTCATGGCCACGTCCGGCGTGCACCACCATCTGGTACGGGAGGGCACGCGCACGACCTGCGCCCTGGTCGTCGAGTCGGGCGACGCGCGTGAGGTGCACCACGTGTCGCTGCTGCTCGGCTACGGTGCGGGCGTGGTGAATCCGTACGTGGCCTTCGAGACGCTCGACGACATGATCCGTCAGGGCCTGCTCAAGGGCCTCACCCACGAGGTGGCCGTCAAGCACTACGTCAAGGCTCTCAACAAGGGCATCCTGAAGGTGATGTCGAAGATGGGGATCTCGACGCTGCAGAGCTACTGCGGCGCGCAGATCTTCGAAGCGCTGGGCCTGAATGGCCGCTTCGTGGACAAGTACTTCACCTACACCACGTCGCGGGTGAGCGGCATCGGCGTCGACGAGGTGGCCGAAGAGGTCCGCCTCCGCCACGAGAAGGCGTTCGGTCCCCGCATCCCGGGCAGCGAAGACCTGCCGGCCGGCGGTGAATACCAGTGGCGTCGTGACGGCGAGTACCACCTGTTCAACCCGGATACCGTCTTCAAGCTCCAGCACGCGACCCGGTCGGGGCAGTACGCGACCTTCAAGGAGTACACGACCCTTGTCGACCGGCAGAACGTGCATCGCGCGACGCTGCGCGGACTCTTCCGCTTCAAGCCGCCTGCGGCACCGGTGTCGATCGACGAAGTCGAGCCCGTCGAGGCCATCCTGAAGCGGTTCTCGACCGGCGCGATGTCGTTCGGGTCCATCAGCCAGGAAGCGCACGAGACGCTGGCCATCGCCATGAACCGCCTGGGCGGCAAGTCGAACACGGGCGAGGGCGGCGAAGACCCCGCCCGGTTCGTGCGCGATGAGAACGGGGATCTGAGGCGGAGCGCCATCAAGCAGGTGGCATCGGGACGCTTCGGCGTCACCAGCGAGTATCTGGTGAATGCCGACGACATCCAGATCAAGATGGCGCAGGGCGCGAAGCCCGGCGAAGGCGGGCAGCTTCCGGGCCCCAAGGTGTACCCGTGGGTGGCCAAGGTGCGCCATTCCACACCGGGAGTGGGGCTCATCTCGCCGCCTCCGCACCACGACATCTATTCGATCGAGGATCTCGCGCAGCTGATCTACGACCTGAAGAATTCGAACACGCAGGCCCGCATCCACGTGAAGCTCGTGTCAGAAGGCGGCGTGGGCACCGTCGCGGCCGGTGTGGCCAAGGCCCACGCCGACGTCGTGCTGATCTCGGGACACGATGGAGGCACGGGTGCGGCGCCGCTGACCAGCCTGAAGCATGCCGGCATGCCGTGGGAACTGGGGCTGGCCGAGACCCAGCAGGTGCTGCTGCTCAACAGGCTGCGCGACCGCATCGTCGTGCAGGTGGACGGGCAGATGAAGACGGGCCGCGACGTCGTGATCGGCGCGCTGCTCGGCGCCGAGGAATTCGGCTTCGCCACCGCACCGCTCATCGTGATGGGCTGCGTGATGATGCGGGTCTGCCACCTCAACACCTGCCCGGTGGGCATCGCCACCCAGGACCCGGAGCTGCGGGCGCAGTTCACGGGCAGGCCCGAGTTCGTCGAGCACTTCTTCCGCTTCGTGGCGGAGGAGGTGCGCGAGCTGATGGCCGAGCTCGGCTTCCGGACGATGGACGAGATGATCGGCCGGGCAGACTGCCTCGACGTGCAGCCGGCCGTGAACCACTGGAAGGCGCACGGGCTGGACCTCTCGCCCATCCTGCACACGCCCGAGCTGCCGCCCTCGATGTCGCGCCGGCAGACCCGGGCGCAGGAGCACGGCCTCGAGACGGCGCTCGATCTGGAACTCCTGGAGCGCTGTGCGGACGCCCTGGCGACGCGCACGCCCGTGGAGGTGCGCATGCCGATTCGCAACCGGAACCGGACGGTCGGCACCATGCTCGGGTCGGAGTTGACCCGCCGGTTCGGCGGCGCGGGCCTGCCCGACGACACCATCCGGCTGCGGTTCGACGGCTCGGCCGGCCAGAGCTTCGGGGCCTTCGTGCCCCGCG
>JABFRY010000083.1 GCA_013140955.1 Acidobacteriota bacterium | reverse complement strand
CTGGACGACCTTCGTGCATCCGATGTCGCCAGGGCGGATGGCGCGCCGAGCGCTGGCCGCCGCGCAGCGGGCGAGCGACCGGCCCGTCCGGGCCCCGGGGCTCCCGGCGCTCATCGTCACGGGACAGGCGGATCTGGACCGCGTGGTGCCCGTTCGCATGACCCGTCAGTACCTCACCTACTATCCTGGCGCCCGCACCGTCGAACTGCCCCGGACAGGGCATCTGGGGCTCGTCACGCGGCCGGACGCCTTCGCGGACATCCTGGTGCCGTTCGTGGAGTCCGCCTGGCACGCGGCACCGCAGAGGAGGCACGTTGTCTGAGACCGTTGTCCGAGAGATTCCGGGCGCCATCGGCCCACTCGAAGCCCTCGTGGAGAAGCCAGCCGGCACTCCGCGCGCGGTGGTGGTCTTCGCGCATCCGCTGCCCACCGGCGGAGGCACCATGCACACCAAGGCGGTCTACCAGGCCACCAAGGGCCTCGCACGCATCGGCTGCGCCGTCCTGCGGTTCAACTTCCGCGGCGTGGGTCGGAGTGCGGGGACGTGGGACGAGGGGCCCGGCGAGCTCGACGACTACCGCGCGGCCCTCGACTTCGCGGCCGGCGCGTACCCGGGTCTCGACATCTGGGCGGCGGGCTTCTCGTTCGGCTCCTGGGTGGCACTGACGGTGGGTGCCACCGACACGCGGGTGTGCGCGCTCATCGCCGTCGCGCCGCCCGTGAACAAGTACGACTACGATGTGGTGAAGGGGTGCGTGAAGCCGAAATTCCTGGTCCACGGCACCGAGGACGAACTGATTCCCCTGCGCGCGGTCCGCGAGTTCTACGCGCAGCTGCAGGAGCCGAAGGAACTGGTCGAGATCGACCGGGCGAGTCACCTCTTCGACGGACAAACGGCCGAAGTCGGCGACGCACTCGAGGATCTGCTCGCCGACTTCGCCTGCAGCACGGCCTGATGGCTGCTCCGGTGGCCACGCCGGTGCGGCGCCGTTATATCCTAGCTGGGTGGTGCGCCGGCTTGTCTCACTCCTGAGCACGATCGCCTTCGCGGCTGCCTGTACATCCGGGCCACCGCCGCCAGACGATTCGTCCTACGTCGCCGAGGTCACGAACGCCCGGGCGGTGAAGGACCGGTTCTTCGCCGAAGGCGGCGAGTCCCCGATCCCCGCAGTGGAGCGCGAGAGGCTGCTGCCCCTGCCGTACTTCGAGGTGGATACGCGGTACAACGTGCCCGCTGTGCTGCGCCTGGCCGACGAGCGTCCGATCTTCGAGATGCCGACCTCCACGGGCGCCCCGCGCCGCATGCAGCGCGTCGGCGTGCTCGAGTTCACGCTGGACGGCAGGGCCCTCTCGCTCGGGGCGTTCATTCCGGCCGAGAGTCAGCGTGTCGAACAGCTCTTCGTGCCCTTCGCGGACGAGACCACGGGCACCGACACCTACGAGGCGGGTCGATACCTCGACATCAACCCGACGGCCACTGGCCTCTACACCATCGACTTCAACCACGCCTACAACCCCTACTGCGCCTACAACCAGGCGTACGAATGCCCGTTCCCTCCCCCGTCCAACCGGCTGCCCGTGGCCATCCTGGCCGGAGAGAAGAAGCCGGTCGGATGACGGGCGGACTGCAGGCCGTCGTCTTCGACTTCGACGGGGTGCTGGCCAACAGCGAGCCACTGCACCTGGCCGCGTTCCAGGAGGCGCTGCGCGAAGCGGGGATCGACCTCGGCCGGGAGGACTACTACGAGCGCTATCTCGGATACGACGATGTGGGGCTGGTGGAAGCGCTCGCCAGGGATCGTGGCCTTGCGATGGACGCCGCACGGACGACGGCGCTCCTGACACGGAAGGCCGAGGTCATGGCCGCCTCGTTGCGCTCGGGTGCGGTACTCTTCCCGGGCGCGCGGGAGCTGGTGCGCGAGGCGGCCGCTGCCGTCCCCGTGGCCATCGCGTCGGGGGCGCTGAGGCATGAAATCGTGGAGATCCTCCGCGAGGCGGGGCTCGACTCGCACTTTCCGGTGATCGTGGCGTCGGGGGACACCCCCCAGAGCAAGCCCTCGCCGCAGCCCTATGCGCTCGCCATGAACCGGCTGGCCGAAGCGCACGGCCTGGCCCTCGACCCTCGGCGGTGCGTGGCGATCGAGGACTCGATCTGGGGCATCGAGTCGGCCCGGGGCGCCGGCCTGCGGTGTGTCGCCGTCGCGACCAGCTACGCCGCCGACGCTCTCACGGACGCCGAACTCGTCGTGCAGCAGCTCTCGGACCTGACCGTCGCCAGGCTCGACCGCTTGTGCGAGGGCTCCTGACCAGGCGCGGGCCCATGCGTACCAGACTCGTGGACGCCCTGATCGCCGCCTCGAACGAACCAGGCACCGCGCTGGCTCCGGCGGCGCTCGTCATTGCACGGATCGAGTACCCGAACGTGGATACGGCGCGGTACGTCGCCGAACTGGACCGCATGGGCGACGATGCCCGCCGGCGCATCGACGCCGTCCTCGAAGAGTCCGGCGAGCACTCCACCAAGGCCAGGCTGGGAGCGCTCGCCGCGTACCTCTACGAGGACCGCCGGTTCGTCGGGAACCGGACCCACTACGAGGACCCCAGGAACAGCTGCCTCAACGAGGTCATCGACCGGCGCACCGGCATTCCCATCACGCTGGCGCTCGTGTACATGGAGGTCGCGCAGCGCGTCGGCCTGGAGGTCGAGGGGGTGAACTTCCCCGGCCACTTCCTCGTGCGATGCCTCGATCGCGAGACGCCCGGCCACTCGGGCCAGATCGTGGACCCCTTCAACGCCGGCGCGCTGCTCTCGGAACGGGAGTGCCGGCTCCTGCTCCGGCAGCAGGTGGGCGGTAACGTCCCCTTCAGCCGGTCGCTCCTGGCGGCGGCGTCGAGGCGAGACATCCTCGTGCGGATGCTGCTCAACCTCAAACGCATCTACGTCCACATGCGCTCGTTCCCGCAGGCGCACGAGGTCACGGGACTCCTGCTCGCGCTCAACCCCTCGGCACTGAGCGAGCTGCGCGACCGGGGCCTGCTGGCCTTCCACCTCAACGACGTGGGGGGCGCACTGAGCGACCTCCAGTCCTATCTGCGGCTCGCGGGACTGACGGGTGTCGACAAGAAGACCCGCGAGGAACACGCGCAGATCTGGGAGCACGTGAAGACCCTGCGCCGGAGGATGGCGTCGCTCAACTGATGCCACCCGTCGCCGCCCGGCTCGCTCAGACGGCTGACGCGATCTCCTCGTAGAGGCAGGCGGACGCGATGATGCCGCTGTGGAAGTTGCCGAGATCCAGCTTCTCGTTCGGCGCGTGTGCGTTCTCGTCCGGCAGGCCGACACCGAAGAGGACGCTCGGAAGGCCCAGGGCCTCCTGGAACGTCGACACGACAGGAATCGAGCCGCCCTCCCGGTTGAAGACCGGCACCTTCCCGAACCCCCGCTCGATCGCGCGTCCCGCGGCTCTCACGTACTTGTTGTCGAATTCCGTCATCCAGGGACGCCCCCCGTGCATGCGGGTGACCGTGAGGGCCACGGTCTTCGGGCACACCGACTTGAGGTGCGCCTCGAACAGGTCTGCGATACGGTCGGGATGCTGGTCTGGCACGAGGCGCATGCTGACCTTGGCCATGGCCACGGCGGGGATCACCGTCTTGGCCCCGTCCCCCGTGAAGCCCGACAGCAGCCCGTTCACCTCGAAGGTCGGGCGCGCCCAGACGCGCTCGAGAGTCGAGTACCCGCTTTCGCCAAAGAGCTTTGGCGCTCCGAGTTCCTTCCGGTAACGGGTCTCGTTGAAGGGCAGGCGCTTCCACTCGGCGCGCTCCTCGTCGCTGAGGGGTCGCACGTCGTCGTAGAACCCTGGAATCCGGACGCGCCCGCCGCGATCCTTCATCTGGCCCAGGATCGACGCGAGCACGAACGCGGGGTTGGCCACCGCGCCGCCGAACGATCCCGAATGCAGGTCGGATCTGGTGCCCCGCAGGTCGATCTGGAAGTAGGCGAGGCCCCGCAGACCGTAGCAGATCGACGGCACGCCCCTGTCGAACATGGGCGAGTCGGAAATGACGACGACATCGGCCGCCAGCAGGTCGGCGTTGGCGCGCACGAAGGCGTCGAGGTGCGTGCTGCCCACCTCCTCTTCGCCTTCGATGAAGAACTTGATGTTCACGGGCAGGCTGCCCGCCTTCGCGAGGAACGCCTCGACGGCCTTCAGGTGCATGAAGACCTGCCCCTTGTCGTCGGCCGCCCCACGCGCGTAGATCTCGCCGTCCCGGACCGTCGCGTCGAACGGCGGCGACTCCCACAGCTCCAGGGGATCCACCGGCTGGACGTCGTAGTGCCCGTAGTAGAGGATCGTGGGTTTGCCTGGGGCGCCCAGCCATTCGGCGTACACGACGGGATTGCCGGGCGTCTCGATGAGGCGCGCGCCGGCCAGGCCGATGCGCTGCAACTCGGACACCAGCCAGTCCGCGCAGCGCCGCACGTCCCCGGCATGCGCGGGCAGGGCACTGATACTGGGAATCGCGAGGAGGGCCTTCAGCTCCTCGACGTAGCGATCCCTGTTGACGTTGATGAAGTCGACGACGTCGTTCATGGCTCCATGATATGCCACGCCCCGGAGGCCTCTGCCGCCCTCCCCTCCCGTTCGAGCTTCAGCAGGTGTGCGAGCACCGTCTCGCGTGCCGCCGGCAGGAACGCGGCGTCGAGGCGACGGTAGATGCGTGACGCGACGTCCTCGACAGTCGCAGGTGCCGGGCGCAGGGCATCGAGCACCTGACGCTCCCTGTCGCGACGATGGGCGATGTACGCCCGCAGCAACCGCCGTGGGTGATCGATGACGGGCCCATGCGCGGGAACGATGCGGGCGGGGTCGAGCGCCAGCACCCGCTCGAGCGACGCCAGGTACGCCGTGAGGTCCCCGCCGCGGCTTGCGGGAATGTAGATGCTGATGGACCGCGAGGCCAGGTCGCCCCCGAAGAGCGTCCGGCTCTCCTCGTGCCAGAAGCAGACGTGGTCCGGCGCGTGTCCGGGCGTGTGCACCACCTGCAGGGTCGCATCGCCGGCGGGCACCCGGTCGCCGTCGGCCAGCGCCTCCCAGGCCACGTCCCAGCGGTGGTCCCGGTCTGCCCAGGGCAGCTTCATGAACCGCGCGCCGGGGTGTCGGGCGGCGATGACCGGGGCGCCGGACGCATGATCCACGTGGGCGTGCGTCACGAGGACCTGCGCGAGCGCGTGGCCGGCAAGCGCGCCGGACAGGCTGTCCATGTGACGGGCATCGCCGGTTCCCGCGTCGATCAGCGTCGGCACCCTCCCGGCGAGCAGCCATGTGAGGTTGCCGTCGCCCGTCATGGGGCCCGGATTGCACGCGTGCAGGGCGATCGGGTTCACCACGACATCCATCAGGCGATGGGCCGGCGCCGGCCCTGGAGCCAGACCGACAGGCAGACGTAGTAGACGGGGAAGCCCAGCGACAGCCACAGCAGCACCGGATGCACGTCCGGCAGCTCCCGCAGCATCTCCAGCATGGAGAGCGCCCACACGGCGCCGAGCGCGACGGTGAGGCCCCGCAGGTGCGGTGTGCGCGACGGGTAGACGTACCGGACAGGCACGAAGACGAGCCCGGCCAGCACGGTCAGGAGGACCGCGTTGGCAACCGGGGACCAGCCGGCCGCCAGCTGATAGAACACCACGACGTTCCAGTAGGAGGGAAACCCCGTGAAGAAGTGATCGTCGGTCTTGGCGTCGGCCCGCGAGAAGCCGTAGGCGCTGGCCAGGAGCATTGCGGCGCCTGCCGGGAGGGCGAGGGCGGGGGGAACGAGCGGCACTCGCCACACGACGAGCGCGGGCACGAACACGTAGGTGAGGAAGTCGACCACGTTGTCCAGCGTGCCGCCGTCGAACCACGGCAGCCGGCGACGGACGTCGAACCGGCGGGCGGCGAGACCATCGGTCGCGTCGATGGCCACCGCCAGCCAGAGCCAGGCAAACGCGTCCCGGAACCGCCCCTCAGACGTGGCCACCGCGGCGAGCAGGGCCACGACCGCACCGCTCGCCGTGTAGAGATGGACGAGCCAGGCGGTCACCACCGATCAGAGGCGGCGGACCGCCGCGGGAAAGTCGCGCCACACCGGAACGCCGCAGAAGTGGGTCCCCTCGGTGCACCGCGGCGACACCAGACCGTTGCGGATCACGCACGGGGGACCGAGGTGGCGGCCGATGCGGGGGTGCAGCGCCCCGACCTGCTCGATCTCGTCCATCGAGGCCAGATAGATCTCCTCCTGTGCGTTGAAACAGGTGCGCAGGGTCCACTTGTGGAGGAGCGCGAGCAGCGAGCCCGACTCGACGAATCGCAGCGCCGTGGCGTTGGGCAGCACGTAGAGGGCGAATTCGAGCGGCACGTCGAGCGCAAGCAGCCGGTTCTTCGCGTCCCAGGCCTCGCGCATCGCGGCCTGGTACACGGCTGCGGCCCTCGGGTTGCGCGCGATGAGGCGTGGCGTGACGAAGTCGGGCTCCGCCGCGTCGGCAAACAGCATGAGCGGGCGGGACGCCGGCACCATGCGATGCCGCTGATCCTGGGAGTCCGCGGTGTGGCTGAGGCGCTTCTCGAAGACGTAGTGCGCGTGATGCAGCGCGCGCATGAGGGGCGAGTGATGGGACACGTTCAGCACGTCGAGCCGATACGGGTTGCGAGCCGGGTCCATCACCCTCGCGACGGCCTCGTCGTCGGACATGTCCTCGGGCAGCAGTCCGAACACGGCGCGCACGGCGTCGGCCACGACGGCCTCGGCATCGGGCGAGGCGTCCCGAAGGCGCGACACCCGCGTCCCGAGCCTGGCATCGAACCGGGTGGCGAACATCGCCGCGTCGGCCCGTGGGCGGGGAAACGCCGTCTCGGGAATCTCGCCGGGCTGCAGCGGCGCCGGGCCGACCTTCTCGAAGAAGAGCGGGTCGAGATCGGTGACGAGCCGGACCATCTCGTTCACGACCGCCCGGGTCTCGAGCGGCGCGTCGCCGGAATTCACCATCCTCCGCAGGCGGTGGAGCACGATGCCGGACACCGTGTGCACCATCGACGTGAAGGCGGCAATCGGGATGACGTACCGAGCTGTTTCGATGGCCTTCTTTTCCGCCTCCCGCTCGACCTGCTGCATGCGCGCCGCGGCGGTCGTCGGTCGGACGTAGCGCAGCTCCTTCAGGATCGTCAGGGCGTCGGCCTTGAGGTAGTCCCCGAGCTCCGCATACCGATCCCACGCGCGCACGATGGCGTCCTCGTAGACGCGCAGGGCCTCGCCCGCCAGGGGCGGCACGAACGCCCGCGGCTCCCGGAGCTTCACGTACCGCTGGCTGGACTGCTCCGAGTTGTAGAACGGGTGGGAGTGCAGGAACGTCCAGACGAACTGCCGCGACACGTTCTCCAGGCCGAACTCGAAGTGCGCATGCTGATAGACCGTGTGATGGCCGGCATCGAAGGTCAGCGCACCGATTGAGTCACGCTGGCGATCGGTCACCTCGTGGGCCCCGACGACCCTGGGCGAGTAGCAGGTGCGCGCGGCCGCGATGGCTCCGTCGAACGGGGCCGCGGGCGCGGACCGCAGGGTCACGAGAGGGGGCGCTGTGGAGAGCACGGGCCAGAAAGTATAACCGGCGCCCCGAATGGCAACCCGCCGCACCCGGCGGCGGCGAGTGTCGCAGGTGACCCCCTGCACACGAACACGGCCCGTCCGCTGATATTCGCCGCCGACGCCACGCGCCGGGGGCTATCATGGCGGCCTCCGGCTGGCGCGTCGTCCGCCGGAATGTGACGTGCATGAGCGCACCGGGAATCGGCGGGCACGGACCCGCACGCACGATCAGGCTGGGTTCGCTGCAGGTGATTTGCCATCCAGGTGAACCGCAGTTCTCCGCCGTCACCGCCCACGCGCGCGCGGTGTTCCGGGTGCCGTACGCATTCGTGTCCCTGGCGCCCGCGTTTGGCGGCTGGGGTGAAGCCGGCATACCGAGCCCGTCGGCCCCAGGCGCGTCGTCCCTGGCTCCTCCGCCCCTCGTGGACGTGGTACGGGTCGTCCCGGACACGCACCGCGCCGGTGACCTGAAGGCCGATCCCCTCGTGGCGGGCGCGCCATTCATCCGCTTCTACGCGGGGCATCCCGTCACACTGGAGGGGCGGGTCGTCGGCACGCTCGGCGTGATGGACACCGTGCCACGACGGCTGTCTGCCGCGCGGCTCGAAACGCTCGGCCAGCTGGCCCGCTGGGCCGAGAGCGAACTGAGTGCCACGGTGCACGCCAACACGCGCGTCACGCTGGTCGGCGAGCGCGACGCTGCCCGGCGGGCGGCACTGCTCGACCCGCTGACGGGGGTGTGGAACCGCCGCGGCCTGGACGAACTGCTCTCGCGGGAGCTGCAGCGGGCGTCGAGGCGGGGTCAGCAGGTGGTCCTGATGCTGCTGGACCTCGACCGCTACAAGGAGGTCAACGATCGCCACGGGCACATCGCCGGCGATCTGGCGCTCACCGAAGTCGCCCGACGAATCAGGATGTGCCTGCGTCCGCACGACATCGTGGCGAGATTCGGCGGCGACGAGTTCGTCGTCTTCGCCACCGACTGCTCGGCCGACTCCTCCACCCTGCTCGCCGACCGCATCCTGGCCCAGGTGGGCGGCACCCCGATCATCGCCAGGGACGCCTCGTTCACGGTGAGCCTGAGCATTGGCATCGCCTGCGCGGAGGCGATGCCTGGCGTGGATGCACTCGCGATGTTCGGGCAGGCCGACGCAGCCCTCTACGAGGCGAAGATGGCGGGGGGCCAGCGGGCGCTCGTGCGAGACCTGCCGTCGCGGCGCCTGGCCTCGGGCTGAGCCCCACCGCGGTCGCCGGCCCTCAGTCCTCGTCCTTGGTCCAGTAGCGGGAGTACTCGTCGAGGAAGGTCAGCGACTCGAACGAGGTCATCCGGTCGAAGAACAGCACGCCGTCCAGGTGGTCGGTCTCGTGCTGCGCCACACGGGCGGGAAACCCCTTGAGCGCCAGTTCCCGTGGCCGCCCCTCCCGATCGAGCCCGCGAAGAGTGATCTCGGTGTAACGCGGCACGAGGCCCCGGATGTCGGGGATGCTGAGGCAACCCTCCCATCCCGCGTGCTGCTCCCGGGTGGCCGGCTCTATCTCCGGGTTGATCAGGACGCTCGCGACGCTGTTGGCATCCGGCTCCTCGTCCAGCATCGCGACGAAGAGGCGCACGCCCTCGTGCACCTGTGGAGCCGCGAGCCCGACCCCCTGGTATTCGTGCATCGTGTCGATCATGTCGTCGATCAACTGCTGGAGCGCCCGGTTCTTGAGGTCGGACCGCCCGATGGACTCCGCGCGGCGTCGGAGCACCGGATGCCCCATGCGCGCGACTTTCAGGATGGACATGGTTGAAAATTATAGGGCCGGATGATCCTGACGTGACCCCCAGCCACACCGACCCGCAGGCGTTCCGCTTCTGTCCGCCGTGCGGCGGCGCGCTCGAGCTGCGCCTCGTCAAGGCCGCCGAGCCGCCACGCCTGGTCTGTGGTGCCTGCGGTTTCGTGCTCTACCTGGACCCGAAGGTGGCCGTCGGCACGATCATCCGGGATGACGCCGGGCGCATCCTGCTCGTCAGGCGGGCCATCGAGCCGGGCTACGGCAAGTGGGTGTTCCCTGGCGGCTACATGGACCGCGGGGAGGATGTCCGGGAGGCGGCCATCCGCGAGGCCCGTGAGGAGAGCGGCGTGCACGTGCGCATCGATGCCCTGCTCGACGTGTACTCGTACAGGGGCCGCGCACCGGTGGTGATCGTGTTCGAGGCCACGGCCCTCGAGGGCGACCTGGCCTGCGACGACGAGGGCCTCGAGGCGCGCTTCTTCGACGAGACCCAGATTCCCTGGGACGAGCTCGCCTTCGACAGCACGCTCGAGGCCCTCGAGCGGTACCTGGCTACGCGATCGTCACGTCCGGGTTGAGGTAGATGTCCTGGATGGCATTGAGCAGCGCCACCCCGTCCCGCAGCGGGCGCTGGAACGCCTTCCTGCCCGATATGAGCCCCATCCCGCCGGCCCTCTTGTTGATCACGGCCGTCCGCACCGCCTCCTTCAGGTCGCCCTCACCCGCCGAGGCGCCACCGGAGTTGATGAGGCCCGAGCGTCCCATGTAGCAGTTCACGAGCTGGTACCTGGTCAGGTCGATCGGGTTGTCCGTGGTGAGCTGCGAGTACACGGCCTTGTGCGTCTTGCCGAAGTCGACGGCGGTGTAGCCACCGTTGGTCTCGGGCATCTTCTGCTTGATGATGTCGGCCTGGATCGTGACGCCCAGATGGTTGGCCTGCCCCGTCAGGTCGGCCGCCAGGTGGTAGTCGGCATCCTTGGTCTTGAAGGCGGGGTTGCGGAGGTAGCACCAGAGCACGGTGAACAGGCCCAGTTCGTGGGCCTCCTGAAAGGCCTCGGCGACCTCCTGCAGCTGGCGCTTGGACTCCTCCGACCCGAAGTAGATGGTCGCGCCAATGCCTTGTGCGCCCATGTCGAACGCCTGATGCACGCTGGCAAAGCGGATCTGGTCGTAGCTGTTCGGATAGGAGAGGAACTCGTTGTGGTTCACTTTCACGATGAAGGGAATGCGGTGGGCGTACCGGCGGGCGACCGCGCCGAGCACGCCGAGCGTCGAGGTGACCGCGTTGCAGCCGCCTTCGATCGCCAGCTCCACGATCCGCTGGGGGTCGAAGTAGGCGGGGTTCGGCGCAAAGGACGCGCCCGCCGAGTGCTCGATGCCCTGGTCGACCGGCAGGATCGACACGTAGCCCGTCCCGCCCAGCCGACCCCGATCGAACAGGGACTGCAGGCTGCCGAGGACACGGGGAGACCGGTCGGACATCGACACGACACGCTCGATGAAGTCGGGCCCGGGCAGGTGGAGCTGCTCCTTGGGGACCGTTCCGCAGGTGTGATGAAGGAGACCAGCCGAGTCTCCGAGCAGGGCTTCGAGGGAACTGAGGGCGGTTGAACTCACGATGTGTCTCTCCGGTTGCGGTCAGCCGTGAGGCGTGTGGATACGCGGGCTGCGGGGCCGACCTGGCCCCGGGGCAAGAATGACGTGATCCTCGGAGCGGGTCAAGGTTGGAGCACGGGCCCCGGTGGTCCTACGTTCCCGTCGATGTGCCGGCGGAGGACACACGTGCCGGGTACTCGACGTCCTCGGGCGACGCGGCCGACACGGCGGTGGCCACCATGTCGTCGATCGACAGCGCGGACTCGGCCGCCTCGATCTCGGCCGCGCGAGCGCGCGTCAGCGGATTCCGGGGGGTGAAGAGCGTGCAGCAGTCCTGGTCGGGAATGATGGAGATGGGATACGACCCGAGGGCGATGGCCTCGCGCGTGATCTCCTCCTTGTCCATCCCGATCAGGGGCCGGAAGATCGGCAGGCCAGCCACGCCCCCGATCACCGCCATGTTCTCCAGGGTCTGCGACGCGACCTGTCCCACGACGTCACCCGTCACCAGTGCCTGTGCGCCGCGAAGGCGGGCGATCCGCTCCGCAATGCGCAGCATCAGCCTCCGGTACACGACCACGCGCATGGGGCCGGGGATCGACAGCAGCACCTGCTGCTGCAGCTCGCCGAAGGGCACGAGGTAGAGCCTGGAGCGGAGCTGCCAGCGCGTCAGCAGCTCCACCAGCTGCCGCGCCTTCTCGATCGAGGCCCTGGAGAGGATCGGATAGGCGTGGAAGTGCACGAAGATGACCGAGCAGCCACGCTTCATCATGCGGTGCGCAGCCACCGGGGAGTCGATGCCGCCCGAGAGGAGGCAGACGACCTTGCCCGCCGTCCCCGTCGGCAGGCCACCAGCGCCCCGCTGCTTGTCGAAGAAGTAGAACGCTTCGTTCGTGAGCAGCTCGACCCGGACGTCGAGCTCGGGGCGCTCGAGATCCACGGGCCAGCCCCGCGCCTGCTTGATCCGGCCGCCGATCTCCCGTTCGGCCTGCGGGGAGGTGAGCGGAAAGCGCTTGTCGGCCCGACGGACCGACACGCGAAAGCTCCCGACCTGCCGGTCCGCGAGGTCGGCGAGCACCGCCGAGGACACGGCGTCCAGATCGAGCGCCACCCGGCGGGCGCGCGAGAAGTTGGCGATCCCGAAGACCCGCCGGACGCGGGACTCGACTTCGTCCACGTCCGCATCCGGCCCGAGCACGACCTCGATGCGTCCCATCAGCGAACGCACCGCCGTGACGTCGAGCCCGGCCAGGGCTTTTCGGAGATTGCGCACGAGCCGGCCCAGGAACCAGGGGCGGTTCTTCCCCTTGAGCGCAATCTCCTGATAGTGAACGACGATGGAGGTCATGGTGTGAGGTACGGAGTCACGGGAGGGCCGCCGCCATGGCCGCCGCCTGGTGGCCGCTGATGACGGCGCCCTCGATGGTAGCCGGCAGCCCGGTCTCGATCCAGTCTCCGGCCAGGACGAGCCCTCGCACGCCGACATCGGCGGCGGGCCTCGGGGGCTGGGCGGGCGCGAGCGAGAACGTCGCACGACGCTCGCGCACGACCACGGCGTGCCGGATCCCTGCCCGGGCGGCGTGGGGCAGCGCGGCACGGAGTTCACCCACGGCGAGCGACACGGCCTCACGATGCACGAGCGCGGCCAACGCGGGTGCCGCGCTCGACACCAGCGCCACGTGCGAACCGCCGCCGTGCAGCAGGCGGTGCTTGTCGAAGGCCCACTGCACGGTGCGGCCGGGCAGGCCGACCACCGGCTCGGCGAGCACGGGACGGTCGAACCAGACGTTCACCGTGACGATCGGACAGGCGCCCGTGCCACGGGCGGCGGTGACGACGGCAGCCAGCGGTCCGGTGGCATCCGGCAGCGTCGCCGGCAGCGCGTGCCAGGGCACGGCGCAGACGACGACGGGCGCGTGCAAGGTTTCTCCTCGCGCCAGGACGGCAACTCCGCCGGCGGTGAGCACCCGGGCGGGCGTCGAGACAGCCACCGACCCGCCGCGGGCCTCGAGGAAGCGCCGCGCAGGCTCCGCGTAGGCCTCGTCCAGCGGTACCACGGGCAGCGCCAGCGCCGAGTCGGCGCGGGAGCCGGAGAACAGCCGGCCCAGCACCGCGAGGAAGGTGGTGACGGCCGCCGAGGACGGGGGCTGGTTGAGAGCGGCGAGCACGAGCGGTTCCCAGAGCAGTTCCACCA
>JABFRY010000366.1 GCA_013140955.1 Acidobacteriota bacterium | reverse complement strand
ACCGTGTGGCGCAGCTCCTCCACGGAATGCTGCAGGGCAGGGTCGCCGGCGCGCGCCGCCGACCCTGCCCTGCAGCATTCCGTGGAGGAGCTGCGCCACACGGTGGGCACGTGGGACGTCACCACGGACTTCCTGCGCACGGACGGCTCGGTGGCCCGCACGGTGACCGGGACGTACGAGTTCACCTGGGTCATTCCCGACCGCGTGGTGAGCGGCGTGAGCCGCATTCCCGAGCTGGGCACCGCGGCGGGCCTGCTTCTCTACGTGAGCGAGGAGCGGAAGGTGGTGGAGATGGTGTCGGTGGGCGCGGACGGGCAGCTGTTCGTGATGACCGGCGACCTGGGCAGCGATGCCCGCATCACGCCCGAGACCCGGACCACCACGGGCACCACGCGGCTGCGGTTCACCCGCTCGCGGGTGACACCCGCGTCGTTCGAGTCGCGGATGGACTACACGAGCAACGGCGGCGCCACCTGGACGCCCGGCAACCGCCAGCGGTTCGTCCGGCGCAGCTGACGCCTTCCCGTCCGCTGTCAGTCGCGTGTGTCAGCCACGTGTGTCAGCAGCCCGCTGACGCCAGCGCATCCGCCTCCTGTGGACCCGCCCCCCGGCCGCCTGCCTGCGCCCAGCGCCCTGACACACCGATAGAACGAGGAGCGGGTACGATGGCTGCCTGAACAGTCGGGCGACCGGCGTCGTATTGCCAGTGGCGCCCGCGACCCAGCGGCCAGCCAAGGAGTCTCCGTCTTCATGTCCGTTTTCAGCTTCACCTCCAGGATCCCCGCGAACCGGTGCCACGTCCCTGCGCGGGTACCCACCATGGCCGCCCCCTCCCACGCGGCACCACCGCCACGCGCCCCGTCCGGGCTGGCTCGGCTGCTGCCGGCGCCTGCTCTACTGGCACTCTGCCTGGCCGTCATGGCCAGCGCCTGCAGTGCCACGGCCACGACCACCGGCACGCCTGAGGCTGCGGCAGATGCCGCGGAGTCCGGATCGGCGACGGCCGGCGCGGAAGGCACCCTCGCCGTGTCGGTGGCCCGGGCCACCGAGCAGCCGATCGCCCGGTTCATTGGCGTGACGGGCACACTCACGGCCGAGGAGCAGGCCGACGTGGCCGCCGAGATTGCCGGCCGCGTCGTGGCCACGCCGGTGGAGCGGGGCACGCGCGTCGGGGCCGGCGCCGAACTGGTGCGCATTGCGGAGGCCGAGGTCGGGGCCCAGGCCCAGGAGGCCGACGCCAACGCCCGCCAGATCGAGGCACGCCTCGGCATCGCCGGTGGCACCGCGTTTCAGATCGACCGGGTGCCGGAAGTGGCCAGCGCCCGGGCTGCGGCGGAGCTGGCCAGGGCCGACTTCGAGCGCGCCGAGATGCTCGTGGAGAAGCGCCTGCTCTCGCAGGCCGACTTCGACCGGAGCCGCACCCAGGCCGAGGCCACGGCACGACAGCTGGACGTGACCCGCAACGCCGCCGAGCAGCAGTACCAGGCGCTGCTGGCCGCCAGGGCGCGCGCGGCGATCGCGCAGAAGGCCCTCGCCGACACCGTCGTGCGGGCGCCGTTTTCGGGCGTCGTGGAGCAGCGGCTGGTGTCGGTGGGCGACTACGTGACGCGCGGCACCCGCGTGGCCTCGGTGATGCGCACCAACCCGCTGCGCGTCGAGCTCACCGTGCCCGAGCAGTTCATCGCCGAAGTCTCGGCCGGCCGTGCCGTCACGCTCACGGTGGACGCCTATCGGGGCGAGACCTTCACGGGCATCGTCCGCTACGTGTCGCCGGCCCTCAAGACCGACACCCGGTCGCTCGTGGTGGAGGCTGTCGTCGAAAACCCGGGCGACCGCCTCAAGCCGGGCTTCTTCGCCACCGCCCGCATCGAGCAGGCCTCCCCCGACCGGGCCCTCCTGGTGCCGGCCGCCGCCGTGCGTGTGGTCGCCGGCTCGCCACGGGTGTACGTGGTGTCGGGCGACCGTGTGGAAGAGCGCATCGTCACCACCGGCCAGACCGTGGGCGAGGCCATCGAGATCGCGACCGGCCTCATGGCCGGAGAAGCCGTGGCCACCACCAGCGTCGCGCAGCTCGTGGACGGCGCGCGCGTGTCGATTCAGCAGGACTGACCCATGCAGTGGCTTGCCGCGCTCTGCGTTCGCCGACCGGTGTTCGCCTCGGTCCTCATCCTCTCGCTGACCGTGGTCGGCGGCTTCGGATTCGCCCAGCTGGGCATCGACCAGTTTCCCAACGTGGACTTCCCCACCATCCTCGTCACGACGCGCCTGCCGGGCGCGGCGCCCGAGCAGGTGGAGAGCGAGGTCACCGACCCGATCGAGGAGGCCGTCAACACCATCAGCGGCATCGACACGCTGACGTCCACCTCGTCGGAGGGCGTGTCGCAGGTGGTGGTGAGCTTCACGCTCGAGAAGAACGCCGACGTGGCCACGCAGGAGGTGCGCGACCGCGTCAACCGCGTACTGCCGCTGCTGCCGCGCACGATCACCCAGCCGACGGTGGAAAAGCGCGACCCTGACGCCGCGCCCGTGCTCACGGTGGCCCTCACGGCCGATCGGCCCGTGCGCGACATCACCGAGTACGCGGACAAGGTGCTGCGCCGGCAGCTCGAGAGCCTGGACGGCGTGGGGCAGGTGCTGGTGCTCGGCGGGCGGCAGCGCCAGATCAACGTGTGGCTCGATGCGGACCGGCTGCAGGCGCAGAACCTGACGGTCAACGACGTGTCGCGGGCGCTGCAGGCGCAGAACGCCGACATCCCCGGCGGCCGCGTGGACCAGGGCGCCCGCTCCATCACCCTGCGCACGCGGGGCCGTGTGGAGTCCCCGGGAGAGTTTGGCGACGTCGTGGTGCGCGAGACCGACGGGCACGCCGTGCAGGTGCGCGACGTGGCCCGCGTGGAAGACGGCATGGCCGAGCCCCAGACGCTCGCCAGCCTCAACGGCGACCCGACGGTGCTGCTGCAGATCCGCAAGCAGTCGGGCACCAACACGGTGGAGATCGTCAACGGCGTGAAGGCCCGCCTCGACGAGCTGCGGCCCAACCTGCCCACCGGCTACGAGATCCGCGTGGTCCGCGACCAGGGCGAGTTCATCGAGGCCTCCATCGACAGCGTGCAGGAGCACCTCGTCGTCGGGTCGATCCTCGCCGCGCTGGTGGTGCTGCTGTTCCTGGGCAACCTCCGCTCCACGGTCATCGCCGCGGTGTCCATCCCCACGTCCATCGTCGCCACGTTCGGCCTCATCTGGTACATGGGCTTCACGCTCAACATGCTGACGATGCTGGCCCTCACGCTGTCGGTGGGCATCGTCATCGACGACGCCATCGTCGTCCTCGAGAACATCTACCGGTTCATCGAGGAGAAGGGCATGCCGCCGATGCAGGCGGCCGTCGAGGCCACGCAGGAGATCGGGCTCGCCGTCATGGCGACGACGTTGTCGCTCGTGGCCATCTTCGTGCCCGTGGCGTTCATGAGCGGCATGGTCGGGCGCTTCATGCAGAGCTTCGGCCTCACCATGGCCTTCGCCATCATGGTGTCGCTGGTGGTGAGCTTCACGCTCACGCCGATGATGTCGTCGCGGTGGCTCTCGGCCGTGCCCCGCGGCGGCGGCCGTCACGACTCGAAGCATTCGCGCATCTTCGGGCCCCTCGACCGCACCTACGCCCGGATGCTCGACTGGTCGATGGCCCACCGCGGGCTCGTCGCGGGCCTGGCGGTGCTGGTGCTGCTGTCGAGCGTGCCGCTCTTCCGCTTCGTGAACGTCAACTTCATCACGCAGGACGACCAGTCGGGCTTCGACGTCAACATGCGCGCGCTCGAAGGCACCAGCCTCGAGGCCACCGAGGTGATGGCCAACCGGGTGGGCACGGCCATCCGCGGCATCCCCGAAGTGGACTACACGCTGGTGACCGTGGCGGGCGACGGCGCGGGCACGCGCAACAGCGCCACGCTCTTCGTGAAGCTCGTGCCGACACCCTGCGCCGTGAACGGGCCCAGGATCTCGTCGCGCACCTGCGCCATCACGGCCGCGGTCCAGGGCTTAAGGTCATCCGGGTGGGTGACGGCGTGCCACGCATTGATGTGCATGACGATGTCCGCACGCTGGTAACCCATCATGTCCAGCATGCG
>JABFRY010000521.1 GCA_013140955.1 Acidobacteriota bacterium | reverse complement strand
GGATGAGGATGCGGTCGAACCTGGAGGCGCCGGCCCCGGCCTGGCGGGGCGCGAGCAGATAGCCGCTCACGTCGCGGAGGACGATGTCGAGGGCTTCCCGCTCGGGCACGTCACTCAATCGGAGCGAGACGAGGCCGCCCGGAAGGCGCTCACCGTTGACGACACGGCTTCCGCCCACCCGCGCCCACTCGGAGAGGATGACCGAGACAGGAGCATTGTTGGCATCGAGCGACACCCGCCCGTCCTGAATCGTCAGGGTGACCTGCTGGGCGAGCGCTGGTGTGGCCGTGAGTCCGAGCAGAACCAGGGGCGTGAGCAGCGAGCGCAGCAACTCCATGCCTGTACCTCGGACGAAGTATACGCCCGCTGTCCCCCCCGGCGGCCGGCGGCCCGCACAGGGGGATTCCGGACATCCGGTGGCGCGTGGGTTCGCCGGCAGCGGGGTGCACTCATGGGCAGTCCAGGCGCGGTCCGCCAGCCCGGACGCGTGCCCCTCGAGCCGCGCTGCTCAGGCCAGCCGCATGTACTGGATGACGAGTGTGACGATCTCGTCCAGTCCGACCTTGGGTTCGTAGCCGATCAGCTTGCGCAGCTTCGTGATGTCCGGCACGCGCCGCGGCATGTCCTCGAAGCCGGCCTCGTACGCCTTGTCGTACGGCACGTACTGAATCGGCGAGTCGCTCCCCGTCAGCGCCTTCACCTTCTCCGCGAGCGCACGCATGGAGATCTCGCCGGTGTTGCCGACGTTGAACACCTCGCCGACGGCGCGGGGTTCCGACGACAGGGCGACGAGCGCCTCCACGACATCGCCCACATACGTGAAGCTGCGCGACTGGCTGCCGTCGCCGAATACGGTGAGCGGATGCCCCGCGAGCGCCTGGCGCACGAAGGTCGGCAGCACCATCCCGTACTGTCCCGTCTGCCTGGGTCCCACCGTGTTGAACAGCCGCACGATGACGACGGGAAGCTTGCGCTCCTTCCAGTAGGCCAGCGCCAGGAACTCGTCGATCAGCTTGCTGCACGCGTAGGCCCACCGGTGCTTGTCCGACGGGCCGAGGACGAGATCGGCGGTCTCGGCAAACGGCACGGCGTTGCTCTTGCCGTAGACCTCCGAGGTGGACGCCACGAACACGAGCTTCTTCTTCTTGTTCGCGTGCTTCAGGACGACTTCGGTGCCGTGCACGTTGGTCTCGATCGTGTGCACCGGCTGCTCGACGATGAGCTTCACGCCCACAGCCGCCGCCAAATGGAACACCACGTCGCACCCGTCGATCAATTCGGCCAGCAGCGACTCGTTGGTGATCGAATCGATGGTGTAGGAGAAGCCCTGTCGTCCCTTCAGGTGCTCGATGTTGCGGATGGCGCCCGTGGAGAGGTTGTCGAGCACGCTGACATCGTGCCCGGCGTCGAGGAGCCGTTCGGCCAGATGCGACCCGATGAAGCCCGCTCCACCCGTGATGAATGCCTTCACGTCGGCTCTCCCGCGACGGCCACGGCGCCCGCCACCACGCTGCACACCCGCATGGCGACGGCGTCGGACAGGTACGGATGGAGCGGCAGCGAGAGCACGTCGCCGGCTGCGCGCCGCGCGACGGGACAGCTGCCGCGTGCGGATCGGAACGCCGGCTGATCGGGCATGGCGACAGGATAGTGCACGAGCGTCTGAATGTCCTGCGCCGCGAGGTGCGCCTGTACCACGTGCCGGCGGGGTACGCGGATCGGAAAGAGATGGTGCACGTCCCCGGCGCGCTCCCGGGCGCCGCCCAGGACGCCCGCCGGCAGGTGGGTTCGGTACACGGCCGCGAGCGCCCGGCGGCGAGCGGTCCATTCCTCCAGCCTGGGAAGGCGCGCGCGCAGGATCGCAGCCTGCAACTCGTCGAGGCGGCTGTTGATCCCCGCCTCCTCGTGCGTGTTCCGCACGGCCTGCCCTCCGTTGCGCAGTCGCCGGATGCGATCGGCCACGGTACGGCTCGCGGTGACGATGGCGCCGCCGTCACCGAGCGCGCCGAGGTTCTTCGTGGGGTAGAAGCTGAACGCACCGCCCAGGCCGGTGGTGCCCACGGGCTGCCCCTCGTAGCGGGCGAGATGGGCCTGGCAGCAGTCTTCGATCAGGACCAGCCCATGGCGCTCCGCGACCGACTGCAGCGGCGTCATGTCCGCCACCCGCCCATAGAGATGCACGGGCACGATGGCCCGGGTACGGGACGTCACGGCCTCGGCGGCACGCGCCGGATCCATCGTGAGGCGCTCCGCATCCACGTCCACGAACACCGGCGTGGCACCCGTCATCGTCACGGCGAGTGCCGTGAAGGCGGCCGTCAAGCCTGGCACGAGCACCTCGTCGCCAGGCCCGATGTCGGCGGCACGGAGCAGCAGCGAGATGGCGTCGGTGCCGTTGGCTACACCAACCGCGTACGGCGCCCCGGACGCCGCCGCGAATTCGGCCTCGAAGGCCTCGACCTCGGGGCCGAGGACGAACCATCCACTGGCCACGACGCGCTCGATCGCCTGGCGCACGTCATCGAGGTCGTCCGTCAGATGCAGGTCCACGAACGGCACCGGGGTCGGCGCTGACGGAGGCACGGGGGGCACCATGCGTCAGAGCCTGGCCGCCTGGCCAGGGTTCGTCACGTAGTGTGCCCAGTGTTCCCGGCAGAACGCGACCATGCGGGCGAGCCCGGTCGCCAGCGGCGTCGTGGGTCGCCACCCGAGCACCTGCCCGATCAGGGTGGAGTCGGCGTGAAAGCTCCCGATGTCGATGGCCTTGCGCTGCGACGGCCAGTCGACCAGCGTGAACCGACCCGTCCCCGCCGCGTCGATCAGCAGTGCGACGAGGTCGCGATGGGCGATGGGCTCGGAGCCGCCCACGTTCAGGACCTGGCCGTTGGCGGCATCGTCGGCTCCTGCCAGGAGGAACGCATCCACGGCGTCGTCCACGTAGACGAAGTCGCGCACCTGACGTCCGTCTCCGTAGATCTGGATTTCCGCGTCCTCGATGGCGAGCCGCACGAACCAGCCGATGAAACCCTGCCGGCTGTGGTCGATGAGTTGTCGCGGGCCGTAGACGTTCGTCAGCCGGAGGGAGCAGGCCCTGAGGCCGTGTGCGTTGTTGTAGACGATGTGGTACGCCTCGCCCGCAGCCTTGTTGATCCCGTTGACGTCGGTTGGACGCACCAGGTGCCGTTCGTCGACGGGCAGGTACTCCGGACGGCCGTACACCTGACGGGTGCCCGCATAGACGACCTTGGTATCGGGATTCACCCGTCGGCAGGCCTCGAGCAGCCCGAGGTGTGCCCTGCAGTTGTTGTCGAGGTCCGCGTCGGGGTCCCGCATGCTGTCCACGTGGCTGATCTTCCCCGCGAGGTTGAAGATCACGTCCTGGCCCCGCACGAGATCGTCCAGCAGGCTTCGCTCACGGAGATCGACGAGGCGGACCACGACGCGATCGTCGATGCCCTGGATGTTGTGGGGATTCCCACCGCATCCAGGAATCATCGCGTCGGCAATCGTGACGTGGGCCCCGGCCGCCACCAGCGCGCGAGCCAGGGTGCTCCCGATGAAACCGAGACCGCCGGTGACGAGCACACGCCGCCCGCGGTAGTGCGAGGCTGCCTGGGTCACGGGAGCGTGGACGACTTCGGCGGCCTGGGCGCGCTGCGAATCGTCGGGTCCCTGAAGAGCACTGCCGCGCCGTGACGGCCACGCCCGAGGAGCACCAGGCGCACCCACAGCTTCATCACGTCCACCCCGGTCCAGAACACGCGGCGGAGGTTGAAGAACTGCGAGCGCCCATGCAAGCGGTGGTAGTGGTGCACCGGCACCTCCACGACCCGGAGGCCTGCGTCCTGGATCTTGCGCATCAGCTCGAGACAGATCACCCCGGTATCCCGTTCGAGATGGATACGGTCGAAGATCTCGCGCCGCATCAGCCGGAAATCGCAATCGACGTCGCGAACGCCCAGACGAAAGAGGACCTTGACGGTGTAGTGATAGATCCGGCCGATGACGATGCGGTGCCAGGGATCCGAGCGGCTGATCTTGTACCCCGTCACGACATCCACATCGGGCGCGAGCGCGCCCCACAGCACGTCGAGCTCTCCAGGGTCGTACTGGGCATCACCGTCGGTGTACGCGACGTAGTCCTTGGTGGCCGAGGCGAACCCGGTACGAAGGGCGCCCCCGTAGCCGCGGTTCCGTGGGTGGTGTATGGGTCGGACGATGCCGGGATATGTCCGTGCCAGCTCGTCGACGATGTCACGCGTCGCGTCGGAGCTGCCGTCGTTGACGACGATGACCTCGAAGTCCGACGTGAGCCGGCTGGCGGCCTGGATGGTACGGATCACCAGGCTGCCGATCGTCCCGCCGTCGTTGTATGCCGGGAAGAAGAAACTCAGGCTCGGGCGGGCGTTCATCGGCGGCTCCACGCTAGCACGCTGGCCAGGCAGGGGCAAGGCTGAGATGGCTCCGTGTCATCCGTGGTCCGGGACGCCGGCGAGGAGGTGTCCGACCAGCTCCGTCCAGCTGACGTGGGGCACGGTTTTCAGCGCGGCCTGCCCCAGCGACCGGGCCAGGTCGCCTGGTCCGGCGAGCTGCGCGAGTGCCGCCCCGATCCCTTGCGGCGTGGCCTCGCACACCAGCCCGTTCCGCCCGTGCTCCACGTGATCCTGCGGGGCGCCGGAGTCGGCGGTCGTGACGACCGGCCGGCCCGCCCGCATGCCCGTAAGGGTGGCCTCCGCCTCCTCCTGCCCGGGCGCCAGGTCCAGCACACATAGCGCGTCGCCCACGAGCCTCGCCACCTCGGGACCGTCGGGCCGGCCCCCGAACTCGACGCGCGCCCCGAGCATCAGGTCGTGTGCGAGGCCTTGGAGCGACCGCCGGGCGGGTCCATCACCCACCACGACCAGGCGGACCGGCTCCGGGACGACCGCCATCGCGCGGATGGCCAGACCGACACGCGAGGAGGGTTCGAGCGGGCCCAGGATGACTGCGTCCCAGCCGATGGGGCCGTCGGAGCGCGGGTCGGCCGGCGGGGGAGGGCACGACAGGGGCGTACTCTCGATCCCGCGGGTCGCCCGCAGACGCGCCGTTGCACCCATCGAGTCGGTGAAGACGGCCGCGCAGCTCGCGAGCGCCGCGGTGTCGGCCGCCATCAGTCGTTCCCGCAGCCGGTCGTCGGCCTCGACGCCGGGTACGACGTCGCCGAGCGCGGTGCGGAACACGTCGTGAGCCACGCGAGGCTGGCGCAGCGGCCACACCACCTTGTGTGGATGGCGCACGACGTAGCTCGGGAAGTTGGTGGCGATGACCGCGTCCACGCGTCGGCCGTTGCTGGTGGCGAGGTTCAGCAGCGCCCAGCGCGACGCCTGCTCGAGCAACGTGTGCGGCCGTTCGTCCAGCGGCAGGCGCACGTGATCCACCTCGTGGCCCAGTCCTCGACACGCGTCCACAAGGGCGAGGGTGCGACGGCTCCCGGTCTCGCGCGTAAACGGTACACGTGCCTCGGCGACGATGATCCTCATGCGTCGCCCGTCGCATCGGCCATAGGCGTGCGCAGGAACTGCTGCACCACGCCCTGCCACGTGACTGCCCGTGCGACCGCATGGCCCGATGCGCCGAGATCCTGTGCCAGGGACTGATCGGCGGCCAGGCGACTCATTGCGGTCCCGATGGACTCCGGCGTCGCCGTGCACACCAGCCCGTTGCGGTCTGGCACGACGAACTCCAGAGGTCCTCCGGCGTCGAGCGTGGTGATCACGGGCTTCCGGCTCAGGAAGGCCTCGAGCGTCACGTATCCGTAGTCCTCGTCGAAGGGCGTGAAGACCACGCCGCGTGCACCGGCATACAGGTCGACGAGCCTGTCGTCGTCGACACGACCGAGCAGGCTGACGCGATTCCGCAGGCCGAGCCCGTCGATGCGCGCCGCCAGGTCATGCGCGGCGGATCCCTCGCCCGCGATGCGCAGGGTCGTGCCTGCCGGCGCCCAGCGCATCGCCTCGATCGCCAGGTGCACGCGCTTCACAGGTTCGAGCCGGGAGACCAGGAGGAAGTAGTCCCCGAACGGGCCAGCCCGCAGACGATCGGCCAGCCGCGGGGGATGGTAGAGCGGTTCGGCGAGCACGCCGTGGCTGCGCATCAGGCGTTCCGACACGGTTCTCGCGATGGTGAAGCGCGTCGTGCACTCCGCGAGCGCCCGCGCGTCGCACGCCACGAGTCGCCGCCGCAGCGCGACGTCCTGCTCGACGTGCGCGAAGTCGCTGTAGGGCGTGCCGCAGAGTTCGTATGCCGCCCGGTGCTGGTGGACGAGCCAGAGCGCCTTTCGTGGATGGCGCGCGAAGTAGGTGGGGAACTTCGTCGCCACGACCAGATCCACCGAGGTGCCACCGAAGCGGGACACGTCCGTCCGCCAGGCCGCGACGCCGGCCATCATCTCTTCCCGCGGCGAGTCCGTGAAGGGGATCGACAGGACCTCGGCCTCGCAGCCCTCCGCGCGGAACGCGAGCACGAGCTCACGCACGAGGCTTTCGGCACCGCCTCGCACGAAGGGCACCTGGGCTTCGAGCACCAGCACCCGCACCGGATTCATCGCGGGCAGACCGGACACCGGTGTGCGACGCGGCCGTGCGGGCAACCCGGGACGTGGGCAACCGGGCGCAGCGCTGAGCCGGTCCGCCAGGGGGAAGCCAGGGCCCTTCTGCGCGCCACGCGGGACCGCCGCTGGAGGCTCAAAAAGTCTGCCTCATCAATAAATCGACCATCGGTCTTGTCGGTTGCGCGAAATTCTTCGGTCCACCCGGAACCGAAAGCACGGCGAATATACGGCGTAAGTTACTGATCACCAGAGGTTTGGCGTTGACAACCCAAAATGGGCCACTTACTATCGCGGTGGACTTTTTTGGACTGAAGTGGAGCAACTGGGACTACGAGGCAGCGCTCCTGCCAAGATCGACGATAAGGGTCGGCTCAAGGTCCCGAGCACCCTTCGGGGCGCCGTGCAGGACGGAAAAGGCCCCGACGTGTTCGTGACGAGCCTGACGGGGGAGTGCGTACGCATCTACCCGCTTGCCGTCTGGATCGATATCGAACGAAAGCTCTCGGCGATGGCCCCCAACCACCCCTCCCGACTGAAGTTCCTGGACCGGGTCAACTACTACGGTCAGATGGGCGAACTGGACGGCCAGGGTCGCGTGGTCATTCCGCCACACCTGAGAGCGAGTGCTTCGATTGTAGGTGATGTCCGCGTGTTTGGGCGGATCGACTACCTCGAGGTCTGGAACGAGGAACGATTCGTCGAACGGCTGCAGCGCGATCCGTGGACCGATGAGGACGGGCATCGACTTTCCGAGCACGGTCTCTAGGGGGGCCGCCCCGATGGACTCCGTCGAGCCGGCGCACGTCGCCGTCATGCGGGCTGAGGTGCGCGAACAGCTCGCGCCCGCCCGCGGTGGGCTCTTCGTGGACTGCACCGTGGGTCTGGGTGGTCATGCGACCGACCTGCTCGCGCACGGCGCCTCGCGGCTCATCGGGTTCGATCGCGACCCGGCGGCGCTGGTTCGTGCGCGGCAGGCGCTCGACACGTTCGGTCCGCGCGTGGAGCTCGTGCACGGCGACTTTCGCACCCTCGATGCCGAGCTGGCATCGCGTGGGGTCCTCACCGTCGACGGCATCCTGGCGGATCTGGGCGTGTCGTCGATGCAGCTCGACACGGCCGGGCGTGGTTTCAGCTTCAGGCGCGACGAGATGCTCGACATGCGGATGGACACGACCGCGGGACCGACGGCTGCCGACCTGATTCGTGACGTGGACGAAGTGACGCTGGCCAATGCGATCTTCAACTACGGTGAGGAGCGCTACTCGCGCCGCATCGCACGCTCGGTGGTCGAGGAGCGGACCCGCCGCCCGATCGAGACCACGGGCCAGCTGGCGGACATCGTGCGACGAGCGGTGCCGCGCCGGGGCTACCAGCGCATCGACCCCGCCACGCGGACCTTCCAGGCGATCCGCATCTGGGTGAACCGCGAACTCGAGGGCCTGGACGTGTTCCTGCGCGAGGCCGCCGCCCGGCTCGCACCGGGAGGGCGCCTGGCGGTCATCTCGTTCCACTCGCTCGAGGATCGCGTGGTGAAGCACACGCTGCGCGCACTGCAGGCCGACCCGTCGTCCGGCATCGTCGTCCGCACGAAACGCCCGCTCGTGCCGTCCGAGCAGGAACTGACCAGCAATCCCCGCTCGCGCAGCGCCAAGCTGCGGGCGGCCGAACGTCCCGAGGTGCTGGCGTGACCGACCCGACCCTCGAATACGCGCTCAAGAAGGACGTCCGCAACAACCCGGTCGTCAAGGACTTCGACCGCGAGCGGCACCGCGAGATGTGGAAGCTGGTCGGCGTGGGCCTGCTGGTCGTGCTGGTGTTGCTCTTTGCCGCCTGGCCTCACTTCCAGCTCCTGCGGAGTGGATATGAAATCGGGCGGGCACAGCAGACGCTGGCCGAGCAGGAGTCGATGAATCGCCACCTCAGGCTCGAGGTGGAGGCGCTGCGGTCCCCGGCCCGGATCGAGGCGTATGCGCTGGGCAGGCTGAAGATGCGCGCCCCCGGCCCGTCGGAGACGGCTGTCGTCGAACGTGTGCTGCCGACGCCGGCCCCACCGGGTTCGGTCGTCGCCCAGCGGTGAGCGAGAAGGGACGGTCCGGCTTGGCTGACAACCAGACGTTCGACTGGCACGCCACCTTGCGCTCCCGTCTGCCGATCGGGGCTGCCATCCTGCTCGTCTGGGCGGTCGCGATCGAAGCCCGGCTGGTGCACCTCCAGGTGTTCCAGCACGAGGCGCTGGCCGCGCGGGCCAGGAGGCAGCAGCAGCGCACGGCCGAGACCCTTCCCAACCGGGGAGACATCGTCGACCGCAATGGCCGCGTGCTCGCTTACAGCGTCGACACCGAGTCGGTCTACGCGGTGCCTGGCGACATCGACGACCCGACTGCCGTCGTCACCGCCATCTGCGGGGCGCTGGCCGACTGCGACGCGGCCGAGCGTCGTCGCCTCGTGGAACGTCTGTCCGGCGATGGCGCGTTTGCCTACGTGCGCCGGCAGGTGCCACCCGACCAGGCCCGCCGCGTCAAGGTGCTCGAACTGGAGGGCATCGGCTTCCTCACCGAGAGCCGGCGGTTCTATCCCAATCGTGAGCTGGCCGCGCACGTGCTGGGCTACGTCGGGGTGGACAACGTCGGCCTGAGCGGCATCGAGGCCTCCTACGACGAGGAGATCCGCGGGAAGAAGGGCAGCACGCTCATCCAGACCGACGCGCGCCACCGGCCCTTCGGCAGCGTGGACCGGCCGCCGACTGCGGGTGCGACCCTGCAGCTCACGCTCGACACCCAGCTCCAGCACATCGCCGAGCGGGAGCTGCGGCTCGGGGTCCGTGCCAACCGCGCCCGGGGCGGCGCAGCCGTGCTCATGGACCCGTGGACGGGAGAGATCCTCGCGCTGGCGAGCTACCCGACCTTCAACCCCAATCTCTTCCAGGATGCGCAGCCCGGCGCGCGCCGCAACCGTGCGGTGGACGAGCTCTACGAGCCGGGATCGACCTTCAAGGTCGTCACCGCCTCGGCCGCGCTGGAGCAGGGCGTCGTGCATCCGGGTGACATGATCGACGTGCGCGGTGGTCGCATCCGCTTCGGGTCGCGCGTCATCAGCGACACGCACGACTACGGCGTCCTGTCCTTCAACGACGTGATCGTCAAGTCGAGCAACGTCGGCGCCATCAAGGTCGGCCTGCAGGTCGGGCCGGAGCGGATGGTGGAGTACGTGCGGCGCTTCGGTTTCGGACGCCCGTCCTCCCCCGACTTCCCGGGAGAGAGCGCCGGCATCGTCTGGAGTCCGGCGAAGCTGACCGACAGCGCACTCGCCTCCGTGTCGATGGGGTATCAGGTCGGAGTCACACCGCTGCAGATGGCGGCTGCGGTGAGTTCGGTTGCCAATGGCGGTGAACTCATCGTCCCTCGGGTCGTGCGATCCATCGTTCGCGACGGGCAGCGCATCCCGGTCGAGCGCAAGGTGCTGCGGCGCACGATCACGCCCGACGTGGCGTCCCAGCTCACCGCCATCATGGAGGACGTCGTCCAGCAGGGCACCGGCGAGCCCGCCAGTCTCGAGCACTACTCCGTGGCGGGCAAGACCGGCACGGCCGCCAGGCTCGTGGACGGACGGTACTCCCGTTCCGAGTACAACGCGTCGTTCGTGGGCTTCGTCCCCTCGCGCCGGCCCGCGTTCACACTGATCGTCGTCATCGACTCTCCGCGCGGGTCCGCCGGCTACTTCGGGGGCACCGTCGCGGGCCCGGTCTTCAAGCGCATCGCCGACGCGGCCCTCCGCCACTACGGCATCACGCCGAACATCCACCCGGAGACGCCGGTCATGGTGGCGCGGGGCGGTTCCGAGGTGCCCGACGTGTCCGACGTGGCACCGCGCCCGGTCAGCGCCGTCGTCTTCGACGAGTCCAGGCCGCGCGCTGTGACCGACGGCCGCGACGGCTTTCCCGACGTGCGGGGGCTGAGTGCCAGGGATGCGCTCCACCTGCTGGCGAATCTGGGCGTGACCGCGGAGTTGCGCGGCTCCGGCGTGGTCGTGCGCCAGGGCCATGAACCGGGAACCGACCTGTCCGGTGTGAGCACCGTCGTGCTCGAGCTGGCGCGGGAGCAGCCGCGGCGTCCCGAGGGCGACGCGGCGTCCTCCGGGGCCATGCCGTGACCGTCGCGGACCTGCTCCAGGGGCTGTCGTCTGCCGTGCCCGTGACCTGGCACGGGCCGGCGCTGGCCGCGGTTGAGACTCCCTGCCCGGGCATCGTGGCCGATTCCAGGAAAGTAGTGCCCGGCGCGATCTTCGTGGCGGTGAAGGGGCAGCAGACCGACGGGGCCGCGTTCGCATCCGAGGCCGTGGGACAGGGAGTGGCGGCCGTCGTCGCGCAGGTGCCCCCGTCAGGGACCTCGCCGGTGCCGTGGCTCGTCGTCGGCGACGCACACGAGGCCCTGGCGCGGCTCTCCTGCACCATTGCCGGGGATCCAAGCCACGAACTATCGGTCGTGGGCATCACCGGCACCAATGGCAAGACGACCACGAGCTATCTCGTGCACGCGATATTCGAGGCGGCCGGCGTGCCGTGCGGCATCCTCGGCACCGTGTCGTACCAGATCGGCGCCACCGTGCAGCCGGCCACGCACACGACGCCGGAGGCGCCCGAACTCCAGCAGCTGCTGCGGCAGATGGTCGAGGCATCGTGCCGGGCCTGCGTCATGGAGGTGTCGTCGCACGCCCTCGCCCTGCGCCGGGCGGACTTCACCCGGTTCGCCGGCGCCGTCTTCACCAACCTCACCAGGGACCACCTCGACTTCCACGCCGACATGGAGTCGTACTTCGCCGCCAAGCGGCGACTGTTCGAGATGCTGCCGGCCGACGCCCCGGCCGCCATCAACGCCGACGACCCCCGGGGCGAAGCCCTCGTGCGCGTGGTTGGGCGTCCCGTCACCTACGCGCTCACGCGCGACGCGGACGTCCGGGCCGAGAACGTCGCCAGTTCACTCGAGGGCCTGCGCTTCGACATCCGGACACGGCACGGCATCGTGCACGTCCGTTCGCAGCTGCTGGGTCGCCCCAACGTCTACAACATCCTCGCCGCGGTGGCGGTGACGAGCGAGCTCGGCATCCCCATCGAGGCGATCGAGAGGGGCCTGGCGGCCCTGGCCGGCGTACCGGGCCGCTTCGAGGTGGTGTCGACGCCCGCAGACGACGTCAGCGTCATCGTGGACTATGCGCACACCGACGATGCGCTCAGGAACCTGCTCGAGACCGCGCGTCCGCTGGCGGCCCGACGCCTGATCACGGTGTGCGGCGCGGGGGGCGACCGCGACAAGACGAAGCGCCCGCTGATGGGCATGGTCGCGGCACGCCTCAGCGATGTCGTGGTCATCACGTCCGACAACCCCAGGACGGAGGATCCCGTCCGCATCATGGAGGAAGTCCGGCGTGGCGCCGACGCGGAGACGCGGCAGCGACACGGGCAGGTGCTGTCGGTCGTGGACCGGCGCGAGGCCATCGCCAAGGCCCTGCGGCTGGCCGCATCCGGCGACCTCGTGCTTGTGGCGGGTAAGGGACACGAACGGTATCAGGAGATCGGGGGGAAGCGGATTCCCTTCGACGATGTGGCCGTGGCGCGCGAGCTGCTCGAAGCCCGGCGCCGGACGTTCCGGGCCGGGTGAACGTTCTGGATCTGACGCTCGGGTGGGTGACGGAGGCGGTCGGCGGCCGCCTGCGCTCGGGACGTTCCGATGCGCGGGTCGGTGCCGTGTCGATCGACTCCCGCACGCTGGAGACAGGGGACTTCTTCGTGGCCCTGCGGGGCGAGCGATTCGACGGGCACGGGTTCCTGTCCGACGCCTTTTCCCAGGGCGCGGCCGCCGTGCTCGTGGAAGCCGGCGTCGCGGTGCCGGCGTTGCCGGAGGAGGTCGGCGTGGTGGAGGCGCCCGACACCACACGCGCACTGCAGGACCTGGCGCACGCCGTGCGTACGGCGTCGGGCGCGCGGGTCGTCGCCATCACGGGAAGTGCGGGCAAGACCACCACGAAGGACGCCCTGGCCGAGATGCTCTCGACACGTTTCGTGGTCGTGAAGAACAAGGGGAACCTGAACAACCACATCGGCCTGCCCCTCTCGCTGATGCAGTTGCGGGAGGGCGCCGACATCGCCGTGATGGAGCTGGGCATGAATCACCCCGGAGAGATCGGACGGCTCGTCGCCATCGCCGAGCCCGACGTCCGGGTGTGGACCAACGTGGGGGACGCCCACCTCGGCTTCTTCGAGTCTGCCGACGCCGTCGCCGATGCGAAGGCCGAGATTCTCGAGGGCGCGGCCGCCGACGATCTCCTCGTCTGCAATGCCGATGACTGCCGGATCGCCGCGCGGACCGGCGGGTTCCCAGGCCGCGTGCTGACCTTCGGCCAGTCGGCGGACGCCTGGCTGAGGGCCACCGATGTCGCCTCGCTCGGTGTCGACGGCATGCGCGCCACCGTGAGCGCGTCCGGGGATTCAGCCGTCGTCGAGACCGGCCTCATCGGCACCGGCAGTTTGATGAACGTCCTGGCTGCCGCGACCGCGGCGCTGTCGTTCGGCGTGTCGTTGACCGAGGTCCGCGACGTCGCGGCACGGCTGCGTCCCACCGACCGGCGTGGTGTCGTCCACCG
>JABFRY010000417.1 GCA_013140955.1 Acidobacteriota bacterium | reverse complement strand
CCAGATTGCCCGTGGCCATCGCGAGGTTGGCGATGCCCATCACCATCGTGGTGCCCTGGCTGTGCTCGGTGACGCCCAGCCCGTAGTAGATGGCCCCGTTGCCGCCCGTGGCGTAGAGCCGGGCCGCCTGGCGGACACGATCCGCCGGCACCCCCGTCACCACCTCCGTCGCCTCGGGGGCATGCCGCGCCTGCGCGATGAACGCGGCCCACGCCTCCCAGGCGTCGCGTTCGCAGCGGTCGGCCACGTAGTCGGCAGCGACGAGGCCCTCGGTGACCACCACGTGCGCCAGCGCGTTGATGAGCGCCACGTTGGTGCCGGGCCGCACCGGCAGGTGGACGTCGGCCTGCACGTGCGGAGTCCGGACCAGATCGGTGGTGCGCGGATCCACGACGATGAGGCGCGCGCCCTGGCGCAGGCGCTGCTTGAGCCTGGACGCGAACACGGGGTGGGCGTCGGTGGGATTGGCCCCGATCAGCAGGATGACGTCGGCGTGCATCACCGAGTCGAACGCCTGCGTGCCGGCCGACTCGCCAATCGTGTGCTTCAGGCCGTAGCCCGTCGGCGAATGACACACCCGGGCGCAGGTGTCCACGTTGTTGGTGCCGCACGCCGCGCGCACGAGCTTCTGGACGAGGAACGTCTCCTCGTTCGTGCAGCGCGACGACGTGATGCCCCCCACCGCGTCGCGCCCATACTGCGCCTGGATCCGGCGAAACTCTCCGGCGGCGTGCGCGACGGCCTCTGGCCAGCTCACCGGGGTCCAGGGGTCCTCGATGCGCCGGCGGATCATCGGCGTCGTCACGCGATCGGGATGCGTCGCGTAGCCGTAGGCGAAGCGGCCCTTCACGCAGGCGTGCCCATGGTTGGCCTGACCCGCGCGGTCGGGCACCATCCGCACGATCGCGCCACCACGGGTCTCCACGGTGAGCGCGCAGCCGACGCCGCAGTACGCGCAGGTGGTGGGGACGGCCGCCTCCGCCGGGCCCGCCGCGGCGAGCGACCGCTCCGTCAGCGCGCCGGTGGGGCACGCCTCCACGCACTGGCCGCACGACACGCATTCGGAGCCGAGGAACGACTCGCCCTGGCTGGCGGCCACGCGCGAGGCGGCGCCGCGGCCCTCGATGGTCAGCGCAAACGTGCCCTGCACCTCGTCGCACGCGCGGACGCAGCGCGAGCACACCACGCACAGGGCGTCGTCGAAGGTGAAGTACGGGTTGGAGGTATCGCGGGCCTGGGCCCGACGCGCGCCCGCGCCGTAGCGGGACGCGGTGACGCCGGTGGCCGCGGCCACGTCCTGCAGCTCGCAGTGGTGGTCGGCCGGGCATCCGTCGCAGTCGAGCGGGTGCTCGCTGACGTAGAGTTCGACCACGGAGCGCCGCAGGCGCAGGAGGGCGTCGCTCTCGGTGCGCACGCGCATGCCGTCGGCCACCGGTGTCGTGCAGGAGGCGGGATACCCGCGCCGCCCGTCGATCTCGACCAGGCAGAGACGGCAGGACCCGAAGCTCCTGAGGCTGTCGGTGGCGCACAGCTTGGGGACGGACCGACCGGCGAGTGCCGCCGCGCGCATCACGGACGTGCCCTCGGGGACCTGAACGGCCACGCCGTCGATGTCCACTGACACGGTGGCCTGCGACGGGCTCGCCGGCGTTCCGAGATCCCGATGGTCGATGCCGTGCATGACGTCCTTCCCCACCAGCCTGCCGGCCGGCGCTACCGTTCCCGTCCGACGAACTCGGCCCTGAAGTGCGTGAGCGCACTCATCACGGGATAGGGCGTGAGCCCGCCCAGGCCACAGAGGGACCCGTCGCGCATCGTGTCGCACAGCTCCTCGAGCAGCGCCACGTCGCCCACCGGGTCGGTGCCCGCCACGATGCGGTCCACCAGTTCCGCGCCGCGCACCGACCCCAGCCGGCACGGCGTGCACTTGCCGCACGACTCGTGCGCGCAGAACGCCAGGGCGTGTCGCGCCATCGCCGCCATGTCCACCGTGTCGTCGAACACCACGACACCGCCGTGACCCAGGAGGCCACCGGCCGCGGCGAGCGACTCGTAGTCGAGCGTCACGTCGAGGCCCGACGCGGGGATGTACGCCCCCAGGGGTCCGCCCACCTGCACCGCCTTCACCGGGCGGCCCGACCGCGTGCCGCCACCGAAGTCGTCGACGAGCTGCCGGAGCGTGAGGCCGAAGGCCACCTCCACGAGGCCGCCGTAGCGCACGTTGCCGGCCAGCTGGAACGGCAGCGTTCCGCGCGACTCGCCCGCGCCGAGGTCGCGGTAGTGCGCTGCCCCCCGTGCGAGGATGCCGGGGACGCTCGCGAGCGTGATGACGTTGTTGACGACCGTCGGGCGCTGGAACAGGCCCGCCACCGCAGGCAGCGGCGGCCGCACCCGCACCTCGCCGCGCCGGCCCTCCAGACTCTCGAGCATGGAGGTTTCCTCGCCGCAGATGTAGGCGCCGGCGCCGAGGCGAATCTCCAGGTCGAAGCGCCGGCCCGAGCCCAGGAGGTCGCCGAGCAGCCCGGCGTCGTACGCGCGTGCCACAGCCTGCGTCAGGACGGCGTGCGCGTGCGGGTACTCGACGCGCAGGTAGATGTAGCCCTGGGTGGCGCCGACCGCGAGCCCGGCGATGGCCATCCCCTCGAGAAGCGCGAACGGGTCGCCTTCCATGAGCATGCGGTCGGAGAACGTGCCCGAGTCGCCCTCGTCGGCGTTGCAGGCGATGTACTTCGGCGTCGCAACCTGGTCGAGAACGGTCTTCCACTTGGTGCCCGCGGGAAACGCGGCCCCGCCGCGGCCGCGCAGGCCGGAGGCCGTCACCTCGGCCACGATGTCGGCGGGCGCCATGCCTACGGCACGACGCAGGCCGGCGAGTCCGCCGTGCGCCTCGTAGTCGGCGATCGACAGCGGATCGATTTCGCCGACACGCGCGAACGTCAGCCGCTGCTGCCTCGCCAGGTAGGGGATGTCGTGCACCGGGCCCAGGCACAGCGGGTGCGCGGCCCCCTGGGCGAGGCCGGCGCGCAGGAGTGCCTCGACGTCGGCCGCAGCCACCGGGCCGTAGGCCATGCGCCCCGCGGCCGTCTCCACCTCCACGAGCGGCTCCAGCCAGTACATCCCGCGCGACCCGGTGCGCACCACGTCGAGCCCCAGGCCCTGCGCCGCCGCGTGCGCCCGGATGGCCGCCGCGGTGCCATCGGCTCCCGCCGACAGCGCGCCGGAATCCCCGGGAACGAACACGCGCACGGGGTGAGTGGTGGGATGAGCCCCGTCGCCGACTGTGACCGCCGCGGTGATGGCCTCAGCGGCGGCGGGTGCCACGGCGGTGGCCGCGGCAGCGGCTGCGACAGTGCCTGCTGCAGTCGCTGCGACTGTGCCTGCGGCAGTCGCTGCGACTGTACCTGCGGCAGTCGCTGCGACTGTACCTGCGGCATCGTGGCGCAAACCGGCCACCAGCATCGAGAACGCGTCCGGCGTCACGGGACCCAGCACGTCGCCGTCCACCAGCACCGCCGGCGACCGCGCGCAGTTGCCCAGGCAGTACACGGGCAGGAGCGTGATGGCTCCGTCGCTGGTCGTGTCGCTGGTCGTGTCGCCGAACGCCACGCCGAGCACCGACTGCGCATGGGCCTCGAGCGCACGGCCCCCGGCCGCCTGGCACGACTCAGCGCGGCACACCTGCACCACATGACGCCCGAGCGGCTCCTCGCGGAAGACGTGATAGAACGACACGACCCCGTGCACGTCGGCGCGCGACAGGTTCATGCCGTCGGCCAAGAGCGGCACGGCCGCGCGCGGGATGCACCCGAGCGACGCCTGCACGGCGTGGAGCACCTCGAGCAGCGCCCCAGGACGCCCCGCCGCGCGGGCGAGCGCACCGTCAACCGCCGTCCTGATCGTCTCGTCCGTCACGGTCACACGTCCTGTCGCCCTTGCACGCAGCGTCACGTCACCCCAGGCGTCTAGCTGCACACCGGGGCACCCGCGAGGATACCCGAGACGCGTGTCGCGGCGGGAGACCCGAGAAGACAGCGCGCGTGGGCTGGTGGCGCCCTGCGGATGGGCCGACTTGTGAGCGGCGCGACGGCGGCAGTCTGGAAAACGGCGCGCACGGGCGTGACCGAGGCA
>JABFRY010000169.1 GCA_013140955.1 Acidobacteriota bacterium | reverse complement strand
GCCAGTGTCTCCACGTCGAGCGCCAGCGACGGCACCAGGGCGGTGAGGTGCTGGAGCTGACCGGCTTCGAACCGACCCGTTTCGCTGTAGACCCGCTGGGCCTCCTCGAGCAACGCGAGTGTCGTCGTCATGCGCTCGGTGGCGTCACCAACCGACTGACTCGAGGCGATGGAATCCCTCAGCCGCTGCTGTGCCACCCAGGTGAACGCGCCGGCGGCAAGGCCGGCAACCAGGAGAGCAACGACCCAGATCGTGCGAACCTCGCGAAAGACCATGACGTGCGACAGCATACAGCGATCGGATGGCCGGTGCGGCTGGCGGATCGCCCGAGATGCAGGGAGCCGTGGCGGCCGTCGCGCTTGGCGGGAATCAGAACACGAACTGCAGGCGCGTGCGGATCGTCGAGGCGGACACCGGACGCGTATCGAAGGGCACGATGATGTTTGCCGTGAACCGCATGTTGCCACTCAGGTAGTAGCTTCCGCCCGCGACGAGCTCCCGTGCCACCGGCGGCGCCAGGGCCCCGGTGGCTGGCCCCGCATCGGCATCCACCACGACGACGCGGCTTGACGGTGGGTCGTTGAACACCATGTAGCGCGCCTCGAGCTCGAGCATCTGGAAGTAGGGACGCGGCGCGGCGGGCTTCAGCTGATACCCCGCGAGCGCCCAGAAGCCGTCACGGGCGGGCGCTGCGTCGCTGACCTCGCGGAGGCCTTCGGCTGCCAGGTGGACGGCCGCCCGCCGGTACTCGACACCGACCCCGTACCGGTCGCGTGTCCCACCCGGTTGTGCGCCGCGAGCCCCGTAGGCGTTCAGCAGCAGGCCCGGCGCCTGCGGTGGGGTCAGGCGAAGCCTGGCGGCGACGTCCTTGCCGCCGTTGTTGTCCCAGTGATTGAAGCCGCTTCCCGTGGAGAGGCTCACCGCGTAGCCGACCCAGCGGCGGTACGGCCGGACGTTCTGGGCGGTGATGCTGGGCTCGAGGGCATAGGTGAGCCGGTTGGTGAGGCGGGTGCGATCGATGGTCTCGATGGTCAGCGGGCTGATGCCGCGCTCGAGGCCGGTCGGCGGCGTGGCCTGACCCACGCGGACCGTGAGCTGGTCAGCCACCCGCACCACCACGAACGCGTTGCGGAGAGACGGCGACCCCGAGAACTCGCCGGTCAGGTTCCAGCCAATGGCTCGCGAGAGGTTGCCCGACGCCCCGACACGCGCCCGCTGCAGCCGGAACCGGTCGGCTGCCGCTCGGGGACCCGCCTCTCCCGGCCTCGTCGCATCGAGCCACCAGCTGGTCGCCAGCGTGACGGCGCCGATGTGGATCGGCGGCAGGCTGGAGTTGCCGCCCCCCTCCGAGGGGTCGGTGGGGCCGGCGGGTCGAGCCGGAGGCTGCGTCTGCGCATCAGCAGTCGGCGGAACGCAGGCGAACCACGCGAGAGCGATCAGCGCGCAGAGTCTGCGCCGAGGCGACGGGGAGGCCATGGGGTCGAGTGAGGGTGTAACCGGCGGGCGAGACGACGGGGAGGCCGGAAAATCAGTAAACCGGCAGGTACGGCGTCAGCCACTGCGCGATGACCGTGAACTTGTTGGAGAAGATCAGCGCGCCGATGACGACCAGCAGGGCGCCGGACGTGACCTCGATGGCGTGGTAGTGACGCCTGATGCGGGCGAAGGCCGAGAAGAAACGGTCGATGGCCAGCGACGTTGCCAGGAACGGCACCGCGAGTCCGGCCGAGTAGACGAGCAGCAGCCGCACTCCGTGCCCGATCGTGTCCTGGGCGGCGGCCACGGCGAGGATGCCCGCGAGGATGGGACCGATGCACGGCGTCCAGCCGAACGCGAACGCAATGCCCACCAGCAGGGCGCCGAATGGTCCGGCCGGCTTGCGCGAGGTCTGCACCCGCTTCTCGTTGTAGAGCCACCCGATGCGCAGCACGCCCATCGTGTGGAGCCCGAAGATGATGAGGACCACGCCGGCGATGCGGCCGAGCAGCGTGAGGCGCGACATCAGCAGCTGCCCCAGCACGCTGGCCGACGCGCCCAGCGAGACGAAGACCAGAGAGAACCCGATGATGAAGGCCACCGACGAAAGGAGCACGCGGTTGCGCACGGCGGGCGCCATCCGGGTCGGACCTGCCGTCCCGCTTGCCCCTGCTGCCCCCGTCCCGCGCATCTCGTCGAGGGAGAGGCCCGAGATGTACGACAGGTAGCCCGGCACCAGGGGCAGCACGCACGGCGAGATGAACGACAGGATCCCGGCCCCGAACGCAGCGAGCAGCGTGACGTTCTCTTCCATGCGTGTCCTGTCAGGCCTGCGTCGGCTTCAGCGGAATGATGTCCTTCACGGGGACGCCTTCCATCTGGACCGAATGGCCCTTCACGGGGGGCAGGTCCTGGAACATGAAGTCCCACTTCCACCGCTCCGAGGGGTTGGAGGCCTGCAGCCAGTTCCGGGACGGGATCGGCCGGCTGAACGTCACCGCTCCCGCGCCCGCATAGGCGGTGCCGGGCATCGCGGCCGCCAGCGCGACCCTGACCGCGTCCGACGAGTCGTAGGAGAGGCTCAGACCCAGGGCGCGCGCGACGCTCACCAGGATCCGCCAGTCCTCCTGCGCCTCACCAGGAGGCAGGATGGCCCGCGACGACGGCTGCACCATCCCCTGATCGTTCGTGTAGAGCGCATCCTTCTCGGTGGAGGTCGCGCCCGGCAGGACCACATCGGCCGCCTCGACCAGGTCGTGCCTCACCACGCCCTGAACGACGAGGAAGGGAAGGGTGCCGGCACGCCGCGCGGCGGCCACCCACGCCACGTCGCCGAGCGAGCCATCCGGGCCCGGATCGATGACGTACAGCACCCGCACGCGGCCCCCTTCGACGGCGGCCCGGAGCGCACCGAGATCGGGCGCGCCGTCGTGGCCGGCCCCGACGGCGAAGCCGAGATCGTGTGCACCCCGTACGTTGGGTGCGTCGGTGGCGGGCACGACGAACCGCGTGCCTGCCGGCTGTGTCTTCTCGCTGCGGGCCCAGGTGAGGGAGACCGAACCGCGCGCATCGGCGCCCATCAGCCCGTCGATGGTCTGCCGGAGCACGAAGAGCTCCTCGGTGGCCGCGTGCGCTGAGACCAGGAACCGCACCGACGAGGGGTCGGCCGTGCCGGCCTGCTGGATCTGCTCGCGCACCTTCGGCAGCACGTCGTGCCAGGCGCAGCTCTCGAGGGCGCTGCCCCGACGGACCATCGGGCGCCGCAGGCGCTGCTCGCCCTCGATCCAGTGGTAGCCGAACCGGCCAATGTCGCACATCCAGTAGTCGTTGACGGCCGGGTTGTAGCGCGGGGTCATGCGGATCAGCTGCGAGCCGCGCGCCCATTCGGGCTTGGCCTTCAGCCACGCGCTCGTGCTGCAGCCCTTCGAGCACCGCGTGCAGATGGTATCGACGACGTTGGGGTTGTCCCAGGGGCGGCTCTTGAACCGGTAGTCGCGCGTCGTGATGGCGCCGACGGGACACACGTCCATGAGGTTGCCGGACAGCAAGGAGTGCACGCCCTCCTCGCGGAACGTGGCGATCTCGCTGCCGTTGCCGCGATCCACGATGCCGATCTGGGCGTCGCCTTCGACCTCGCGCATGAACCGCACGCACCGCGTGCAGAGGATGCAGCGGTTGCGGTTCAGCATCAGCGTCGGGCCGAAGTCCACGTCCGCCTTGACGCCTTCGCCGTCGAAGACGCGCCGGGGGAAGTCCATGCGGCTCTCGGCGGGCCCGAAGGCGTACGAGAAGTCCTGGAGGGGACACTCGCCACCCTTGTCGCACACGGGGCAGTCGAGCGGGTGGTTGACCAGCAGGAACTCGAAGATGCCGGCCCGGGCCTTGACCACGTCCTCGTCACGGGTGGTCACCACCATGCCGTCGGCGCAGGTCGTGGAGCACGAGGTCTGCAGCTTGGGCATCTTCTCGATCTTGACGATGCACACCCGGCACGACCCGTCCACCCCGAGTCCCGGGTGGTAGCAGTAGTAGGGAACCGAGATGCCCGACTCGATGGCCGCCTGCAGAACCGTCTTGCCCTTGTCGACCGTGACGGGGCGCCCGTCGATGGTCAGCGTGACCGTTTCCATAACCGCCCGATCATATCAATAT
>JABFRY010000304.1 GCA_013140955.1 Acidobacteriota bacterium | reverse complement strand
TACTAGCCCCCCTTGCGTCGGCAGCAACGCCGAGCCGGCCCCTGATCCCGACCCGCGGCGTCACCCACGCCTGCAGGGCGCACGGCCCGTCCATCCGGCCGCGATGCGTGCGCGGGCCCTGCGCCATCGTCGCAGCCGCCCGCCCGTGCACGCGCTGGCTGCGCGCGCAGTGATCCTCCTGGTCGTGGTGTGCATGGGTGTGCCTCCGGCTTTCGCCCAGGGGCCGTTCGACGCCTCGCCCGGTCCGTACGCGGTGGACATCGGCGTGGGGACCACGGCGCTGCCGGCGGAGGCCGCCTTCTATCCGCCCCTGGCGGACGGCGCATTCGTGCCCGCGCGCGGGCTGGGACCGGCCGTCGGTGCACATGTCTACCTGTTTCGCGTCGGGCCGGGGCGACTCGGTGTGGGCGTGGCCGTCCTCTCCGCGTCGGGGCACGCCACGACACCGGTGGTCGAGGACGGCTCTGAAGACGACGGGACGGTACCCGACGTGGCGCGTGTGAACGGCACGTACCGCATCGTGGCCCCCCAGGTGTCGCTGAACTTCGGCACCGCGCGGGGCTGGAGCTACGTCAGCGGAGGCGTGGGCGCTGCGCGCGTCACATCGACCGTCACGCCCGGCCAGTTGGAGGCCGGCAGCGGGTGGGTGCGAGGGCTGAACGTCGGCGGGGGTGCCCGGTGGTTCCTGCGGGATCGGGTGGGCGTGGGCTTCGACCTCAGGCTGCATGGCCTGAGCAGCTCCACCGAGGCCGGAACACCCGGCGCCGTGACCTTCGCGGCGGTGGCAGGCCTCACGCTGCGCTGAGATCGGAGGCGCTGAGATAGGAGGCGCTGAGATCGGAGGCGCTGAGACTGGAGCGGGAGACGGGGATCGAACCCGCGACATCGAGCTTGGGAAGCTCGCGTTCTACCGCTGAACTACTCCCGCCTGCGGTGTGCGGCCGAGGGGCGGTTCCCCCGGCATCAGGACCCCGATTGTAGCACCCCTACGCGCGAATCAGGCCCAGCACCTCGTCCCGCCGCTGGGCCATCAGGGCCGGCGTCGCCGCCTCCAGATTGAGGCGGAGGAGTGGCTCGGTATTGGACGCCCGCACGTTGAAGTGCCAGTCCGGATAGTCGACCGATACGCCGTCGAGACGCGTGACCGTGGCGTCCTGATACCGCGCCTCGATGGCGGCAAGACGCGCAGGTACCTCCGCCATGCTCGCCAGCGTGGTGTTGATCTCGCCCGAGATGAAGTAGCGCTCCCTGAACGGTTCGAGCAGCTGCCGCAAGGTGAGCCCCTTCTTGGACATCAGCTCCAGGATGAGGAGCGCGGGGATGAAGCCGTTGTCCGCGTAGAAGAAGTCCTTGAAGTAGTAGTGGCCCGTCACCTCGCCGCCGAATACGGCGTCCTCTTCGCGCATCCGGTGCTTGATGAAGGCATGCCCGACGCGGTTCATGAGGGCGCGGCCGTCGTATCGGGCCGCGACGTCGCGCACGGCATGGCTCGCCCGCAGGTCGTAGACGACCGTGGCCCCGGGCTGGCGCAGCAGGAACGCCTCCGCGAGGAGGGCGGTGATGAAATCGCCCGAGATGAACTCGCCGCTGCCGTCGATGAAGAAGCAGCGGTCCGCGTCGCCGTCCCAGGCGATGCCGATGTCCGCCCCGGTCTGGATCACGGCCTCGGTGATGTCGCGACGGTTCTCCTCGAGCAGGGGATTCGCCTCGTGGTTGGGGAAACGTCCGTCGATATCGAAGCAGAGCCTCGTGGTCTGGCAGGGGAGCCGCTCGAACAGCTTGGGCGCCACCAGGCCTGCCATGCCGGAGCCCGCGTCGAGCACCACCCTGAAGGGCGCGATGACGGAGGGATCGATGAAGCCCATCACCATGTCGACGTACCCGTCGACGACGGAACGGGTGGTGACCGTGCCCGGGGTCGCCGCGGGCGCCGGGGTCGAATCGCCCGCCACCATGTCGCGGATGTCCCCGATGCCGGCGTCGCCGCTGAGGGGCAGGGCGCCCGCGCGCACCATCTTGATGCCGTTGTAGGCGCCGGGATTGTGGGAGGCCGTAATCTGCGCGCCGCCGTCCAGGCCGTCGGTGACGACGGCGTAGTACAGCATGTCGGTGGCCATCATGCCGTAGTCGAGAACATCGGCGCCCTGCTCACGGGCGCCCGCGATGAAGGCCGCGGCCAGTCCCGGCGAGGACAGGCGCATGTCGCGCGACACCCCAATCCGCCTGGCACCGAGATAGCTGACGAAGGCGCGTCCGATCTGCCGGACCACCTGCTCGTCGATTTCCTTCGGATACAGTCCCCTGACGTCGTAGGCCTTGAAGATACCCGGCTCGATCTGCATGCGGCTCCGTCTGCGCGCCCTCAGACGCGCGAGAAATCCGTGAGAATGGTCTTGTCACCGAGGACGGCACCGGCGCCGACCCGGACGCTGCGGCCGACGTGGCAGTTGCGGCCCAGGATCGCCTCCCGGACGGTGGCCTCGCGGCAGACCCGGCCGTTCGGCCAGACGACGCTGCCATCGACCGTGGCGTCCTCTTCGACCAGGACCTGCCGACCCAGGACCGAATAGGGACCGATACGGGCGCCGGCCTTCACCGTCACCCCCTCGTCGATGAAGCACGGACCCTCGATGGTCGCCCCGGCCTCGACACGGGCATCGGCGGCGAGCGAGACGCCGCCCTCCGGCGTCGGATCGAAGGGCGCCGCCCGGAAGCGCCCGTCCATGATGTCCCGATGCACCTGCACGTACTTCTCCGGCGTGCCGATGTCGATCCAGTAGCCCTCGTACACGTAGGCGGCGAAGGTGTCCCCGCGCTCGATGAGGGAGGGGAAGTAGCTGCGCTCGATCGACCAGGCGACGTCGCTCGGGATGCGATCGAAGGTGTCGGGCTCGAGGACGTAGATGCCCGCATTGATGCGGTCGGTGGTGATCTCGTCAGGCGACGGCTTCTCCACGAAGCGCTGGACGTTGCCCGCCGCGTCGGTCTCGACGAGGCCGTACGCGGACGGATTCTCCACCGGCGTGAGCACGATCGTGGCGCGCGCCGCCCGCTCCCGGTGCAAGCGGATCACGGCGGCCAGATCGAGTTGTGTCAGGACGTCGCCGTTGAATACCACGACGGATTCCGTCAGGCGGTCGCCCGCGTACTTGATGGCGCCGGCGGTCCCGAGCGGCATCGGCTCCACCACGTACCGGATGCGGATGCCCAGGTCGCTCCCGTCCCCGAAGATCTCCTCGATGCGGCGGGGCTGGTAGTTGAGGCTCAGGATCACCTCGTCGATTTCAGGGACCTGCCGGATCAAATCCAGCTGGTAGTGCAGGAATGGCCGGTTGAAGATGGGTACGATGGGCTTCGGCGTGTGGATCGTGAGGGGCCGAAGCCGCGTGCCTTTCCCTCCGGCGAGGAGGATCGCCTTCATGACAATCACCGATCTTACACGATAGAATGCGGCCGACTTCATGAACCTGCCCAACTCGCTGACGCTGGTCCGGATGTTCCTCGTGCCCCTGCTCGTGGTGGTGATGCTCACCGAGTTCGAGGGGCGCCTGGTACTCGGCCTGCAAAGGGAACTGGTGGGGGCCGGCATCTTCGGTCTGGCGTCGCTGACGGACTGGCTCGACGGCTACATCGCGCGCCGCCGGCGGCAGGTGACCTGGCTCGGTCAGATGCTGGATCCGATCGCCGACAAGCTGCTCACGTCGGCGGCATTCATCTCGCTGGTCCAGCTCGGCCTGGCGCAGGCCTGGATGGTCGCGGTCATTATCGGTCGCGAATTCGCCGTCACGGCGCTTCGGAGCCTGGCGCACACGCGAGGGTTCTCGATTCCGGCGTCGCCGCTCGGCAAGGCCAAGATGGCCTCCCAGGTGACGGCCATCCTGCTGCTCATCCTGGGAGGCGGCCCCATGCCCCAGCTCGCGCCGCTCGGGACGGTGGCGATCTGGGTCGTGCTGCTGACCGCCATGGTCTCGGCGGCCGACTACTACCGGCGCTTCCAGCGCCTCACCGCGGCAAAGGTCGCAGACGTGAACGTGGCCAGGGAGCGCCGCCGCCGGGTGGGCTGACCCGCGAGCGGACGGGAACCCCAACGGTGCCTGTGGTGCCTGGGTGCTGGCCCGGCAGGGGCGCCGATC
>JABFRY010000336.1 GCA_013140955.1 Acidobacteriota bacterium | reverse complement strand
CAATTGGTGCAGCGGTTGCCCGTCTCGAATCCCAGGTAGCTGCACTTGGGGCATTTCATCGCGGCCCGCCCGTCGGATCCGCTGCCGGCTCGCCACCGAGCGCCAGAAGTCGCCGCTGGACATCCTCCCGCAGCCGGTCGAGGTCCGGCCCCGGCACACCACTCACGTCGAGGGCCGCGAGCGCGGCCGCGGCCCCTCGGACGTCGCCCGCCTCCAGGCGCTGACGGGCGCGCCTGGCCAGCACTTCGTGCGGCCGGATCACGGGCAAGGGCTCTGGCTCGTCGCGCACCACCGCCGCGGCCGGGCCCAGGCCGTCTTCGGCGGCCATCCGCACGCCGACGTACCCCGCAACCAGACAGAAACCGAGTACAGCCACCGTCCACGCCCACCGCGACAGGCCGGCCCCGGCCCGATGACGGCCCGGATCCGCCCGGGTCGAGCCGCTGGTGGCGGGCAGGGCGCGGTGCGCGGCGCCGTCCAGTCGACTGAGGCGTCCCAGGTACAGCAGGGCCGTGTCGCTCGGCCCTCCCAGGTCCACGGCGCGGGTGAACAGGACGCGTGCCTCCTGGATCGCGCCGGCGTCGTACGCCGCCACCCCCCGCGCCACGAACTCTTCCGCCTGGCGCTGCTGCTCGGCCAGCGCCTGGCGCGCGCGGTCGATGTACGCACGCGCACGGGTGTTGCCCCGGTCCAGGAAGACGACGCGGGTCCAGACGTTGATGGCCTGGTCGAACTGGGAGGCGAAGTAGTGATCCAGCCCGGCGTCGAGCAACTGCTCGATACGGGCGTCCGGGGCGCCGTCGGGCGGTGTCGCGTCGTGGGCGGGCTCAGACGGCATGGAGTCGGACACGGTACGGAGGGACCGCGAGGGCGGTACGGTCGGATTATCCGGCAGAACCCGGCAGAGGGTCAACGCAACCACCCGACGCGGCGCCGCCGGGCGCGACCAGCGTGGTTCGGCTGCGGGCGCGCGCCACCACGGGCTCCGCGTCGGGGTGTCGGGACCGGCAAGTTCACTCGACGTCGACGTCGGCGCCCGCCGCGCGTCGCGGCGGCACGAGCCCGAAGCCCCGCATCTTTCGATACAGGTTGCTGCGCTCGACACCGAGCACTTCCGCCGTCCGGGACATGTTGCCATCCTGCGCGGCCAGCGCGTGCAGGATGTAGTCGCGCTCGAAGCGGTCACGCGCCTCCTGGAGGGGCTCGACCGGCACCGGCCCGTCGGTCGCCGCTCTCGGCTCCGGCGCCACGCCGGGCAGGCCGAGATCGGCGGCGCTCACCTGCTCGCCCGGCACCATGATCATCACGCGCTCGAGCAGGTTTCGCAGTTCGCGGACGTTGCCCGGCCACGGGTACTCCTCCAGCGCGCGGATGGCCCCTGGCTCGAACTGCTTCGGACGCCGGCCGTATTCCCGTGCCAGCATCGCCATGAAATGCTCCACCAGCAGCGGCACGTCCTCGGAACGCTCGCGGAGCGGGGGCACGAAGATCGGCACGACGTTCAGCCGGAAGTACAAATCCTCGCGAAACCGCCCGGCACGAAACTCGGTCGGCAGGTCCTTGTTGGTGGCGGCGAGCACGCGGACGTCGACACTGATGCGCGCAGACCCGCCGACGGCTTCGAGCACCTGTTCCTGCAGGACGCGAAGCACCTTGGCCTGTGTCTTGAGGCTCATGTCCCCGATTTCGTCGAGGAACAGCGTGCCACCGTTGGCCAGCTCGAACTTCCCCCGGCGATCCGCCACCGCGCCGGTGAACGCGCCGCGCACATGTCCGAACAGCTCGCTCTCGATCAGCTCCTCGGGAATCGCCGCGCAGTTCACCTCGACGAACGGCGCGCCGCGCCGACGGCTCAGCATGTGGATGTTCCGCGCGACCAGCTCCTTTCCGGTGCCGTTCTCGCCGAAGATGAGCACCCGGCCGTTGGTCGGCGCCGCCATCGCCACCTGCTCGCGAAGCCGCCGCATCGCCGGGCTCTCCCCAATCATGGTGTGATGGGCCACGACCCGCGCCCGCAGGGCGCGGTTCTCGACCTCGAGCCGCTGCTGACGCAGCGCATTGCGGACCACGAGCACGGTCTTCTCGAGCGAGAGCGGCTTCTCGACGAAGTCGAATGCCCCCATCTTGATCGCACGGACGGCCGATTCGATGTTGCCGTGCCCGGAGATGACGACGACCTGGACGTCGAGCTGGCGCTGGCGCATCCGCTCGAGCGTGGCGAGCCCGTCGAGGCCGGGAAGCCAGATGTCCAGGACGACGAGGTCGTACGGACGCGTGGTGAGCCGTTCCAGGCACGCCTCGCCGGAGTCCACGGCCTCCACGTCGTACCCCTCGTCCCGCAGCACGCCACCGAGGGCACGCCGGACGCCGGGCTCGTCGTCAACGATCAGAATCGACGCCATCGCCCCTCCAGCCGTCACCCACGCCCCTTCAGCACGGCAGCTCGATACTGAAACGCGTCCCGTGCGGCACGTTGTCGTCGACCTCGATGCTGCCGCCGTGTTCGGCGACGATGCGGCGCACGATGGCGAGGCCCAGGCCCGACCCCCTGCGCTTGGTCGAATAGTACGGCAGGAACAGCTTCTCGCGCTCCGCAGCGGGGATGCCCGGCCCGTCGTCGGCCACCACCACCCGCACGAGGGCGTCCGCCGGCTGATAGTGCGTCTCGAGATCGATGCGCCCTCGCCGGCCGATCGCCTCGACAGCGTTGTCGATCAGATTGATGACCACCCGGCGCATCTGTTCCGGATCCACCGACAGGCGCGGGACCCCGGGCGCGAACACCTGTCTGATCCGGACGTCGGCGAACAGGCCCTGGTACAACTGGAGCACGTCGCCCAGCAACTGGTGGAGGTCCGTCGGCATGCGTCTGGGGGGCGGCATCCGCGCGAACTGCGAGAACTCGTCCACCAGTTCCTTCAGCGACTCCACCTCCCCGACGATGGTGGCGGTGCACTCATCCACGAGCTCCCGGGTCGGCGACGGCGCATCCCCGAAGTGCCGGCGCATGCGCTCGGCGCACAACTGGATCGGGGTGAGCGGATTCTTGATCTCATGGGCCAGTCGTCGCGCGACCTCGCGCCAGGCCGCCACCTTCTGCGCCCGGATGAGCGGCGTCACGTCGTCGAACACGACGACCATCCCCTCGGGCCGTCCGTCGCCGGCACGCAGGGGGGTCGTCATCACGGCGAGGTGCAGCTCCCGCTCCTCGCGGCTGACCGCCACCTCCTGTGGAGGAATCTCCTCGCCGCTGCCGGCCGCCCGCGCGATCAGGCCAGCCAGCGGCTGCAGTTCCGGTGCGTCGAACACGTCCGACACGCGCCGACCCGCTACCGGGCCCTTGAGTCCCAGCAGCCGGTCGGCTGCGGAGTTGGACGTCTGCACGCGTCCGGCGCCGTCGAGCGACACGACACCGGTCGCAATGCGCTCCAGAATGGTCTCCACGTAGCGGCGACGGCCCTCGACCTCTCGATGCCGCTCCTCGAGCGCCACCGCCGAGGCCTCCAGCTCGCGCCGGCTCTGGGACAACTTGCCCGCCATGCTGTTGAAGGCCTCGATGAGCGATCCGAACTCGTCGTTCGTCTCGGCGACGACCCGGTGGTCGAGGTGACCGGCGCCGATCTCCTGCGCCGCGGCGGCCAGCGTCTGCACCGGACGTGTGATGCGCTTGGCGACGTAGAGGCCCATCCACGTGGCCCCGACCAGGATCATCAGCGTGAGCATCAGGAAGAACGACAGGTAGACCCCGGTGAGCGGCTGCTGCAGCACGCGCAGCTGCTGATAGTCCTCGTAGGCCGCGACCGTCCGCCTCGCCCGTGCGGCGAACTGCCCGGACAGGTAGTCGCTCACGACGACCACGCCCCGCACCCCCCGCGCCCCGTCCAGGACCGGCGCCGCCGCCCGAATGAGCTCGCCGCCGCCGCCCAGTGGCTCCACGACGCTCACGGGCTCGCCGGTTGCGGCCCGCTCGGCCAGCCGCAGGCCCGACTGGGCCAGGTACGACGCCGGGATCTGGTCGGTCCGCACGTCGGTGATCGGCTGGAGTCCGCCCCCCGCGTCCCAGCGAAACACTTCGACCAGGCCACTCCCCGCGGTGTCGGCGGTCACCAGCCGGCGCACGGTCTCGGCCGACGACTCCTGCAGGGA
>JABFRY010000346.1 GCA_013140955.1 Acidobacteriota bacterium | reverse complement strand
CCCGTAGCCCCCGTGGATCTGCACGCCGTCCTCGGCGCACCGTACGGCAATCTCGCTCGCGTACAGCTTGGCCATCGCCGACTCCAGCGTGGTCCGGACACCGGTATCCTTGAGGGCAGCGGCGCGCCTGCTGACCTATCGCGCCGCTTCGATCCGGCGCGCATCTTCCACCAGCTTGTCGCGAATGCTCTGAAACCTCGCGATGGGCTGGCCGAACTGCTCGCGCGTGCGGGCGTGCGTGCGGGCGGCCTCGTACGCGCCCTGCGCCAGGCCGACCGACAGGGCCGCGATGCCGATGCGCCCCGCATCGAGGACCTGCAGCGCGTTGACGAACCCCTGGCCTTCCCCGCCGAGCAGCTGTCCATCGTCGACACGGCACTGCTCCAGGACGAGCTCGCTCGTCTCGCTCGCCCGCATCCCCAGCTTGTCTTCCTTGCGCCCGGCGCGCAGCCCTGGTGTGCCGCGCTCGAGGATGAAGGCGGAGACCCCCCGGGTGCCCCGCGACCGGTCGCTCACAGCCATCACGACGAGCGTGTCGGCATGGAGGCCGTGCGTGGTGAACTGCTTGGAACCGTTCAGGACCCAGCTCGTGCCGTCCCGGGTGGCCGAGGTGCGCATGGCCACGGCATCGCTGCCCGAGGCCGCCTCGGTCAGGGCCCAGGCCGCCAGGGCGCGACCGCTTGCCAGGGGGATCAGGAACCGACGCTTCTGCGCCTCGTTCCCGAACATGGCGATATGCGCCGCGCCAAGACCGTTGTGCGCGGCCACGGACAGGGCGACGGCAGGGTCGATCCGCGCCAGCTCTTCGAGGCAGATGCAGTAATCGACCGCCGACAGGCCCGCACCACCCAGTTCCTCGGGGAACTGGATGCCCATCAGGCCGAGCGCAGCCAGCTTCGGCAGCAACTCCACCGGGAAGTGCTGTGCCTCGTCCCATGCCCGCACGTGCGGACGCATCTCCCGCTCGGCGAACTCGCGGACGCTCTCCCGCAGCAGCACCTGCTCGTCGGTCAGGGACAGATCCATCGAAAACTCCCGCAATGTACCACGGGTCCCGGGCGGGACCGGGGTGTATCATCGAACGCCATGGCACCAGTACGGACGGGTCTGCTGGCCCTGGCACTCCTCGTGGCCGTCGCGCTCCCCGCGAGGGCGGACATCACCGCGTTCATCGGCGCCGCCACCACGCCCGACAGCCGGCGGGTCACCGGCATCGCGCTGGGGGGCGGATTCCTGATCGTGGGCTTCGAGTTCGAATACGCCTCTGCCCGGGAAGTCCCCGAGGAGGGCGCGCCGGAACTGCGCACCGGCATGGGCAACGTGCTGCTTCAGACGCCGGGGTCGATTGCCGGCCTGCAGCTGTACCTGACAGGAGGAGCAGGCGGCTATCGGGAGCGGCTGGGCTCCGACCAGGAAACGAACGTCGGCGTGAACACCGGCGGGGGTGTGAAGATATCGCTGGCGGGACCGCTTCGACTTCGCCTCGACTACCGGGCGTTTCGCCTGAACGGCAACCCCAGGCACGCCGTCGTCCACCGCATCTACGCGGGCGCCAACCTGGGATTCTGAGCGGGAGGCGCAGGGGCCACGGGCGCACGCCCGTGGCCGACCTGTCGCGCGAACTCCGCCCTTGCTACTTCGACATGTCGACGACGACCGAGCCGGTCGCCAGCGACAGGTTCGCGGCGAACGCCCCGCGATACATTTCGTACAGAGCCTGACGCTCCTCGGGGAATGCGTCGTACAGCACCTGCATAATCGTGTAGTCCGCGTCGCGCACCACCGGGTTCACGATGTGCACGTAGGCGATGTTGCCGTCGGGCAGCGCCGTCGGCATCTTCATGACCTTCCAGCCCTGCGCCTGCTGCTGCCGCGCCGGGTCTGACGAGGTCTTCAGCGCCTGCTGGAGCTTGGCCATGATCTGCTCGAAGTCCGCGGTCTTGTCGGGCCTGATCGCGACCGTCCAGAGCGCGATGTCTCCGTCAAAGGTCAGCTTCTGGGCCTCTTGTGCCAGCGCGGCGCCACCCTGCGAAAAAGCCGGCAGCAGCAACAGCGCGCCAGCAAGAAGAACTCCGGACAATCGTCGCATCGTCATGCCTCCTGAAAAAGGCCGTTACTCTAGCGTACGTCGGGGCTGATGAACACCATCATGACCTCGTGAGCGAGCAGCATTCCCGGCCTCGAGAGCCGCAATGCGCCCCCATCATAGATCAGCAGCCCCTCGTCGAGGTACGGAGCCAGCTGGGGGCCGTAGTAACTCCAAACATCGATGTCGTACCGCGAGCCCACCGACGGCAGGTCCACGCCGCCGGATCGCCTGAGCCCCATGAACAGCGCGTCCTCCAGCTGTTCCTGCCTGGACATCACGCGCACATCGATCGCGGCAGGCGACCCGCGGCCCACCAGGTCCACGTATTCCGCCGTCGAGGCGACATTCTTCCACCGGGCACCGCCCCGCGTGGAATGCGCGCCGCAGCCGAATCCCACCCACTCGCCATCGGACCAGTACTTCAGATTGTGCCTGGACGTGCACCCCGGGCGTGCCACGTTGGAGATCTCGTACTGGTCGAGCCCGGCCCGCTCCAGCCGCTCCATGGCCGACAGGTACATGTGCGCAACGTCGTCGTCGGGCGCCTGCGTCCAGCGGGCCCGCGCCATCTCCTCCCGGAGCGGCGCGTTCGGATAGAGCTCCAGCATGTACACGGATGCGTGGTCCGGGCGCAGCGCGATGAGCCTCTCGACCGACTCGAGCCACTCGTCGGGCGACTGTCCGGGAAGCCACATCATCAGGTCGAGTGAGACGTTGTCGAACCCCGCGGTCCTGGCCATTCCCAGGGCCTCGGCCGCACCGCGGGCGTCATGCGTCCTTCCCAGTCGCAGCAGCTCCGCGTCGCGAAACGATTGCACGCCGAAGCTGACGCGGGTGACCCCGGCCTGCCGATAGCCCGCCAGGCGGTCGACGGTCACCGAATCGGGATTGGCCTCGAGCGTCACCTCGGCATCGGCCGACACCGAAAAGCTCTCCCGGCAGGCGGCGATCAGCGCCTCGACGTCCGACGGATCGAGCAGCGAGGGCGTGCCGCCCCCGAAGAAGATGGTGTCCGCCGGGCTGCCGTCGCTTCGACGGATCTCCTCAACGAGCGCCCCGACGTACCGGCGCTTGAGGTCCGCGTCGAACAGCCCGCGGTTGAAGTTGCAGTAGTTGCAGATCGAGGCGCAGAACGGGATGTGGACGTACAGGCCGAGGGGCTCGGTCATGCGCTGACCGGCGCGCCTACGAGCCGGCCCGCCCGCCGGTCCACTTGAGTTCCCCGCGGCCCGGATCGGACTTGCCGTCGCGCTCGGTCAGCTGCGCACGGGCCTGCCCGCCCGACCGGGACGGCAGGGCGCGCCGACCCGGCTTGCCCCGCATCTTCCACAGCACGACCAGATCGTCCACCCCGCCGTTGGGCGGCAGTTCGCGGTAGTCGGCGCCGTCGAGGTCGACGAATTCGCACATCTCGTGCAGGCGGGACCGCATGCGCAGCCCGATGCGGAACAGCAGCGAGTCGGGGTCCGACGCGTCGGGACGGTCCTCGTAGTTCGACGTGAAGATCGTCACGCGGCGCTCGCTGTAGCGCGCGTTGACGATCAGGTTCAACGTCTCCTCGACCCATTCGGAGGTGCGCTCCGCCCCGAGATCGTCGAGCACCAGCAGGTCGGCCTCGATCACGGGCCGCAGGACGTCCATCTCCGCCGTGCGGCTGACCGGATCGTAGGTGCTTCGGATCACGCGCAGGAGGTCGCGGGTGTCGTAGAAGATGGCGCGGGCGCCTCGCGTCATCACGACCTGACGCAGGACCGCCACGGCCAGGTGGGTCTTGCCGACACCGGGAGGGCCGAGCAGGAAGAGCCCTCGCTCGACGACGGGGAATCCATCGGCCAGTCGGCGCGCGTGCTGGAGCGCCTTCGACAGCTGCTCGTTGTACGCCACGTAGGTGCCGAAATCGCAGTGCTGATACCGGCGGGGGATGCGCGCGTCGGCCAGCAGGCGTGAGGTCGACGTCTCGCGCACGCAGTCGCAGCGTGTGACACGCGCGACACCGTCGATGTCCACGGACTTCCAGCCGGTCCCGTCACAGAGCGCGCAGGTCACGCTTCATGATACCCGACCGGGACGGCCCCGACGTGACCGCCGCAGCGTGCGTGGTGGCCGCCGGCCGGAACACGGCAGGCCCCGTGTGTGCGACGCCGGCTAGGGCTCGGCTCGGCGTCCCTGCGCAGGTGCGGGCCTCGGCGTGTCGCCGGGCGTGGTGCCCGACGCGCGGACCATGTCGGTCGGAGACGACTTCACCAGGGCGGTCGAGAGGCGATGTTCCCAGTCGTCGAGGCCGCGCGAGAGCTCGCGCTTGACGTAGTCCATGAACTCGTTGACTTCCCGCTGCATCTCCTCCATGCGCCGACGCATGTTGAGGATGATTTCGACACCAGCCAGGTTGACGCCGAGATCACGGGTCAGCGACAGGATCGTCTCGAGCTGCTCCAGGTCCTCGTCCGAGTAGAGGCGGGTGTTCCCTTCCGTCCGCGACGGTCTCAGCAGGCCTTCGCGTTCGTAGAGACGGAGTGTCTGAGGATGGATGTTGTACTTCTGCGAGACCGCACTGATCATGTAGTAGCCCTTGCCGCCGGTCCGCTTCGCCATGGCTCCCCTCTTCCGTCACTCACCCGTCGTGCCGGCGTGCGCCGTCATGCGGGGTCTGCGGCCTCGCCGCCCCTGACATCCTCGTCGTTGATGCGGCCGAACTCACGCAACAGTTCCTTCGAGCGCTCATCCAGCACGCGCGGCATCACGACCCTGGCCTCCACCAGGAGGTCGCCCCGTCGTTCGCCCCTCGTCGACTGCGCCCCGCGACCGCGGAGCCTGAACCGCTGACCGGACTGCGTCCCCGGCGGAATCCGGAGCCGGACCGGACCGTCAGGCGTGTCCAGGGGAATCCGCGCGCCGAGCGCGGCCTCGTGGATGGCCACGGCCACCGTGCGATGCAGGTCGTCGCCCTCACGCCGGTAGATGGGATGGGGCTCCACGTCGACGGTGAGATAGAGGTCGCCAGGCGCGGCCCCGTTGCGACCGGCGTCACCAAGGCCGCCGAACCGCACCTGCTCGCCGGCGGAGACCCCCGGCGGGAGTGGCACGTGCACGACGTCGGCCCTGGCCTCGACGCCCGTGCCGCCGCACGCGCGGCAGGGCTGGGGCCGGACCCGGCCGGTCCCTCCGCAGTCAGGACACGTCCGCGAGAAGATCATGTGCCCACGCGCCGCGCGCACGGTGCCTTGCGCGCCGCAGCCCGGACATCCCGAGGCGGACGACGCCGCATGTCCGCGGCCGCTGCACACCCGGCAGGACACGCGCCGGGTCAGGCTCACCACCGCCTCGACGCCCCGGAGCGCTTGCTCGAACGACACGGTGACCCGATGGTGCAAATCCGCCCCACGCCCGGCGGACACCGGCGGCGTCATCCGCTCCATCAGCAGGTCGGCGAACAGGTCGCCGAACGTGGCGGGCTGACCGGGCCCGCCAGGCGAGAAGTCGAACCCCTCGAACCCGGTAGCCGGACGGGCGGCCCCCGGAGGAGACGTCCCGGCCCCGGCATCGTACCGACCCCGGCGTGCCGGGTCGACCAGCGTCTCGTAGGCTTCCACGATCTGCCGGAAACGGGCTTCCGCATCCCGGTCGCCGGGGTTGATGTCGGGGTGAAACCGACGGGCCAGACGTCGATAGGCCCGCCGGATGTCCGCCTCGCTCGCTCCCTGCTGGAGACCCAGCACGATGTAGAAGTCCATGGCTCACGTGCCCGAGGAGCGCCCTCTCACTTGCGCTCGTCGTCGACGACCTCCGCGTCGATGACCTCCCCTTCCGCCGCACCACCCTTCGGCCCGGCGCCGGGCGCCTGGCTGCTGCCGGGAGCGCCCTCGGCGCCCGGCCCTGCATCGCGGTACAGCGCCTCCGCGGCCTTGTGCTGGGCCTGGGTGAGCGCTTCCATGGCCTTCTCCATGCCCGGCGTGTCGTTGGCCTCCACGGCCGCCTTCAGCGTGTCGATGGCCGCCTGTACGGCCGCCTTGTCCGCCGGCGGGACCTTGTCCCCCATCTCGGCGAGCATCTTCTCCCCGGCATACACCGACTGATCCGCGCGGTTACGGGTGTCGATCTCCTGCCGCCGCCGCGCGTCCTCTTCGGCGTGTGCCTCGGCGTCCTTCATCATCCGGTCGACTTCGTCCTTGGACAGGCCGCTCGACGCCGTGATGGTGATCTTCTGCTCCTTGCCGGTGCCGCGGTCCTTGGCCGAAACGTTCACCATGCCGTTGGCATCGATGTCGAACGTGACTTCGATCTGCGGCACGCCGCGCGGCGCCGCGGGAAGCCCCACGAGCTGGAACCGTCCGAGGGTGCGGTTGTCCCTGGCCAGCTGGCGCTCACCCTGCAGCACGTGCACCTCGACGCTGGTCTGGCTGTCGGCCGCGGTCGAGAACGTCTCGCTCTTCCGGGTGGGAATGGTGGTGTTGCGCGGGATGAGTGTCGTCATCACGCCACCGAGCGTTTCGATCCCGAGCGACAGAGGCGTGACGTCGAGCAGCAGGAGGTCCTTGACCTCACCGGTCAGCACGCCCGCCTGCACCGCGGCGCCGATGGCTACGACCTCGTCGGGGTTGACGCCCTTGTGCGGCTCCTTGCCGAACAGGTCACGCACGATCTGCTGGACCTTGGGGATCCGGGTGGACCCTCCGACGAGCACGACCTCGTCGATCTTCGCCGGGTCCACGCCCGCATCGGTCAGCGCCTGCCGCGTCGGGCCCACCGTGCGCTGCAGCAGGTCGTCCACGAGCTGCTCGAACTTCGCTCGGGTGAGCTTCATCTGCAGGTGCTTCGGGCCCGACTGATCGGCCGTGATGAACGGCAGGTTGATGTCGGTCTCCATCACGGTGGAGAGTTCCATCTTGGCCTTCTCCGCCGCCTCCTTCAGCCGCTGGAGCGCCATCCGATCCTTGCCGAGGTCGATGCCGTCGCTCTTCTTGAACTCGGCGATGATCCACTCGATGACCCGCTGATCGAGGTTGTCGCCGCCGAGGTGCGTGTCGCCGTTGGTCGATTTCACTTCGACCACGCCTTCACCCACTTCCAGTATGGAGATGTCGAAGGTGCCGCCGCCGAAGTCGTAGACGGCGATGGTCTCGTCCTTCTTCTTGTCGAGCCCGTAGGCGAGGGCGGCCGCCGTCGGCTCGTTGACGATGCGCATCACCTCGAGCCCGGCGATCTTGCCAGCCTCCTTCGTCGCCTGCCGTTGCGCGTCGTTGAAGTACGCGGGCACCGTGATGACGGCCTGGCTGACGGGCTGTCCGAGGTACTCCTCAGCCGCCTGCTTCAGCTTCTGCAGCACCATCGCGGAGATCTGGGGCGGGGCGTATTCCTCGGACAGGATCTTCACGCGGACATCGCCGTTGGGCGCCGCGGCCACCGTGTAGGGCACCATCCGCATTTCGTCGGTGACCTCGCTGTGCCGGCGACCCATGAATCGCTTGATGGAGAAGATGGTGTTCTCGGGATTGGTGACGGCCTGGCGCTTGGCCACCTGTCCCACCAGTCGCTCACCGCCGGACTTGGCGAACGCCACGACCGACGGCGTGATGCGGCTGCCCTCGGGATTGGTGATGACCACGGGCTCCCCGCCCTCCATCACGGCCACGACGGAGTTGGTGGTGCCGAGGTCGATGCCGATGATTTTGCTCATGTTCCTTGTCTCTCTCCATGCTCACCGGTACGGCACGACCGAGCCTTTCCGGATTGCCCACGCTCGGCGCCTGCCGTCCCTGCGCCGCAGTACGACGACGAAATTCAGTACGTGAGTATAGCACGCTAAGATATCCTATCAACCACCTTCACCCCTCTGGTTTCTGGCGGGCGCCACCGCGGCCTGCCGCAGCCGGATCGGCTACCGTCGCCTCGGAGCCTGGAACACCGGCCGTGCGCCTGCAAACGCCGGTGGAGGGGGAGCCGTTATACTGACCTGCACGTGACCGCACGCACCCGTTCCAGCCGGCCCGCACGCGGAGCGTTTGCCCGATGGGCGACCGTCACGATCCTCGTCCTCCTGGCTGCTGTCGCGGGCGCGGTTACCGGCGCCCTGTTCGCATTCTCCGAGGATCTCCCGGAGATCAGCGCACTCGACAACTACCAGCCCAACACCATCACCCGATTGCTCGCGGGCGATGGCCAGGTGATCGGGGAGTTTGCCGTCGAACGCCGGCTGCTGGTCGACTACGACGACATCTCGCCCTATCTGCGCGACGCCATCATCGCCAGCGAGGATGCCGACTTCGAGCAGCACTTCGGCCTCAGCATCTCCCGCATCGCCATCACCGCCGTCAAGGACCTGCTCACGGGGCAGCGGGCGGGCGCCAGCACGATCACCCAGCAGGTGGCCCGACTGCTCTTCCTCTCGCGCTACATGCGCGACGGCGTGTTCGAACGTTCGCTCGAGCGGAAGATCCGGGAAGCCATCGTGGCCATCCAGCTCGAGAAGCGATACACGAAGCGGGAGATCTTCACGTTCTACGCGAATCAGATCAACCTGGGTGCACCCGGGTACGGGGCATATGGCGTGGAGGCCGCGTCGCGTCTCTACTTCGGCAAGCCAGCCCGCGATCTCTCGCTCGATGAGGCGGCGACCATTGCCGCGGTCGTCCAGACCCCGTCCCGACTGAGCCCCTTCGTCAATCCCGACAGCAACCGCGCGCGGCGGAACAACTACGTGCTGCCGCGAATGGCTGCCGAGGGCTTCATCACCCAGGAGGAGGCGCGGGAGGCCGCGAGCCGCCCGCTGGCGCTGCAGCCGGCACCGGTGTCCAGCCGCGCCCTGGCGCCGTACTTCGCCGAGGAGATCCGCAAGCACCTCGAGGCCGAGTACGGCGCCGACCGCCTGTACCAGTCGGGTCTGCAGGTGCAGACCACGCTCGACGTCCGCCTGCAGACGGCGGCCAACCTCGCGGTCGAACGCGGACTGCGCCGCATCGACAAGCGGCGGAGCGGCTATCGCGGCGCCGAACGCAATGTGCTCGCCGACGGCGCAGCCCTGGACGCCTTTCGCGCCGAGCGGTGGAACCGCCCGATGGCAGCCGGCGACATCGTGCCGGCCGTGGTCACGTTCGCTCCCCCGCCTGACAGCCGCGAGCCGGCCCGCATCCGGATTGCCGACCACGAGCTCCCCCTGCTTCCGAGCGCCATCGCATGGGCACGGCGGCCCGCCTCCGCCCTCTTCAAGCTCGGCGACCTCATCGACGTGGAGATCCGGACGCTCGACGACGGACAGCCGGCGACGGTCGCGCTCGAGCAGACGCCCCTGGTCGAGGGGGCGCTCGTCGCCATCGACAACCGGACCGGCGAGGTCCGCGCCATGGTGGGCGGGTTCAGCTTCGCGCGCAGCAAGTTCAACCGCGCGACCCAGGCACGGCGGCAGATGGGGTCCACCTTCAAGCCCATCGTCTACACGGCCGCCATCGACCGCGGCATGACGCCCGTCTCCATCCTGGCGGATCAGCCGATCGAGTACGAAGCCGGCCCCAATCAGCCTCCGTACATCCCCCAGAACTACGACCGGCTGTTCGAAGGCCAGGTGACGCTGCGTCGTGCCCTCGAACAGTCGCGCAACATCCCGGCCGTGAACGCGCTCATCCAGATCGGCCCGTCGGACGTGCTGTCCTACGCGGGGCGCTTCGGACTGCCCTCCGACATGCCGCCGTACCTCTCGCTGGCGCTCGGCTCGGCTGAAGCCTCGCTCATCGACGTCACGAGCGCCTACTCCGCCTTCCCCAACCACGGGGTGCGCATGGAGCCGTTCCTGCTCCGGAGCGTCTCTGACCGCGAGGGCAACGTGCTCGAGGAGCATCGACCGAGTTCGCGCGAGGCCATCAGGGCCGACACGGCCTACGTGATGACGAGCCTGCTGCGGGGGGTGGTCCAGCGCGGAACGGCCGCATCGGCGGCCTCACTCGACTGGCCACTCGCCGGCAAGACCGGCACGGTCGACGACAACACGGATGCGTGGTTCGTCGGCTTCGACCCGGAGATCACCGTCGGGGTCTGGGTGGGGCACGACGAGAAGAAGCCGCTGGGCAACGGAGAAACCGGTGCGTCGGCGGCGCTGCCGATCTGGATCGACTTCATGCGGGCGCATATCGAGGCGGTGTCCGGGTCCCGCTCCGAACCGCCGCAGTTCGAGGCGCCCGGCAACATCGCCTTCGTCACCCTCGAGTCCGGCATGACCGAGGCCTTCATCAACGGCACCCAGCCGCAGGCCGACGGGGAGGTGCTGGGTCTTCCGCCGCTGGGGCCGCCCGCGCCAGCGGCGCCCGCCCAGGATCCGTCGCTGCTCCAGCCCCCTGCGGCCGCGCCGGTCCAGGGACCGCTCGCCCTGCCAGTCGGTCAGCCTCCGCCAGCCGGGCTCTGAGGCCGAGACCCGGGCAGACACGCCCCCCGGGACAGGCACGTCGCCCCGCGCTCAGTCCTGCTCGTCGTCGACGACGGTGCCCAGGGTACCGCTGGACTTCTTCATCAGGTACGTCTTGATGAAGCCGTCGATATCCCCGTCGAGCACCCGGCCGGGGTCACCGGTTTCCATCTTCGTGCGGTGGTCCTTCACCATCTGGTAGGGCTGCAGGACGTAGCTGCGGATCTGGCTGCCGAATCCGATCTCCTTCTTGGCGCCGGCGATCTGCGCGAGCCTGGCCTGCTGCTCCTTCAATCGGAGATCGTACAGGCGGGCCTTCAGCACCCGCATGGCCGATGCCCGGTTCTTGTGCTGCGACCGCTCGTTCTGACAGGAGACGACGATGCCCGTCGGCAGGTGCGTCAGGCGCACCGCGGAATCGGTGACGTTGACATGCTGGCCGCCCGCGCCGCTCGAGCGGTAGGTGTCCACGCGGAGATCCTTGTCCTCGATCTCGACGTCGACGTCATCGGGCAGCTCCGGCCACACGAAGACCGAGGCGAACGACGTATGGCGTCTCGCCGCCTGATCGAACGGCGAGATGCGGACCAGGCGGTGGACGCCGGCCTCCGCCGATACCAGGCCGTAGGCGTAGTCCCCCGAGAGCGTGAAGGTGGCGCTCTTGATGCCCGCTTCCTCGCCCGGCTGGTAGTCGATGAGCTCGCGCTTGAATCCCCGGCGCTCAGCCCACCGCAGATACATCCGCAGCAGCATCTCTGCCCAGTCCTGCGACTCGGTCCCGCCGGCGCCGGGATGGATCGTGACGATGGCGTTGGCCCGATCGTGCTCGCCACCGAGCATCTTGCGCGTCTCGGCGACCTCGACCTCGGCCTCCAGATCGCGCACGGCGCGCGCCAGGTCCTCGCCCACCGGCTCACCCGCGCCGGCCCATTCGATCAGGACGCCGATATCGTCGACCCGCCGGGCCAGGGACTCGCGCAGCCGCAGATCCTCTTCGAGCCGCCGGCGCTGCTGCATGGCGCGCTGGGCCGCCGCCTGATCACTCCAGAAACCGGGCTCTCCGGCCCGCGATTCGAGTTCTGCGAGCTGCGTCTCCAGGTCTGCCCCGTCAAAGATGCCTCCGCAGTTCCGCCGCTCTGCGGCCGATGCCCTCGTACTCCCGGACCAGTTCCTCGATGACCACAGCCACGATGCTCTCCCTTCCGATGCTCAGCGCCGGCGCGAGACCAGCAGGCTGGCGGCCGTCAGCGCCAGCGCCAGATAGGCCACGATGTCGCCGACGACCGAGTAGAACGTCCGTCCCTCGAGCAGTCGCACGTCACCGATGATCGTGGCCTCCTCGAACAGCGCCGACCGGGCGGTCACCCTGCCGTACGGATCCACGATACCGCTGATGCCCGTGTTCGCGGCACGAACCAGATACCGCCCCTGTTCGACCGCACGCATCGACGCCAGGGCGAAGTGCTGGTGGGGTGCCGAGGAGTCCCCGTACCACGCATCGTTGGTGATCGTGCTCAGCAGCTGGCTGCCCGCCACCACAGCCTCGCGAATGAGCGAGGGATACACCACTTCGTAGCAGATGGCGGTGCTCGTCGGTCGGCCGGCCACCGGCAGCAGGGTCACCGACTCCCCTGGCGAGAAGTCCAGGAAGGTCTCGACGATCGGCGACACGAAGTACAGCCACTCCTTGAGCGGGATGTACTCGCCGAAGGGGACCAGGTGGATCTTGCGGTAGACGGCGGTCGTCCCTCCGTCGGGGCCCAGCAGGAACGCGGCGTTGTACAGGCGGGGCGGGCCGTCGCGCACCACCTGATCGCTGCCGAAGAGGACCGGCACCTGGACTTCCCGGGCCACCGCGCGGACCGCCTGCTCGCCCGCGCTGTTCTCCTCGAACATGAATGGGGTCGACGACTCGGGCCAGATGACGTAGCCGGCCCCCTGGCGCACCGCGTCCCGCGTCATCGCAATGTAGGTCGTCAGGATCCGGCGCGCCTCGGCCGGGTCCCACTTGTCCTCCTGCGCGATGTTGCCCTGCAGGAGCCCGACGCGCAGCGGCACGCCCGCGCGGGTGAGGCTCCCCTCGCTCACGCGCCAGGAGCCCCAGGTCGAGACGGCCAGCAGGAGCAGGCCCGTGAGGACGAGCGCGCGCGATCGGGCGCGGCCGGACGTGAGCAGCGCCCACGCCAGAGCGGCATTGACGAGCGCGACGAGCGCCGAGACACCGTAGACCCCCACGAGGCTCGCGACCTGCGCCACCGGCAGCACCGTCACCTGGCTGCTGCCGAGGGGCACCCAGGGGAAGCCTCCGAACAGCACGCCACGCAGGTACTCGGTGGCCACCCACGCCGGGGGCAACATGAGCAGGGCCGACGCACCCGACCGCCGTGCCAGCCGGCTGACGACCAGCGCCGCGCAGGCGGGATAGATGGCCAGGTACAGGGCCAGGAGCAGGACCGAGACGACCGCCAGACCCGCGCTGAGCCCGCCGAAGGTCGAGACGACGCTCCCGGTCCAATACAGCGTGCCGACGAAGTAGACGACCCCCGCCAGCAGTCCCAGAAGAAAGGCGCGTCCGCCAGGCCGGCCAGCCGCCACGCCGGGGCGGCCGGCCCAGCCGCTGACGGCGAGCGCCAGCGGCACCAGCGCGATCCAGGCGAACGCCGGATGGCCGAATCGCGGGAAGCTGAGGGCGAGCAGCACGCCCGAGATGAGCGCTAGTGCGTAATCCAGGGCTTGAAGCGCTCTTGGGTCTCGAGTCGTGACGCCATCGACTGCGCCTCGGCCCGATCCCGGAATTGGCCCACCCTGACACGGAAGACCGTGGGCCCACCGGCCGGCGGTGTGGAGACGTAGGCCGGGTAC
>JABFRY010000386.1 GCA_013140955.1 Acidobacteriota bacterium | reverse complement strand
CCACGTCGATGGCCTCGCGGTGAGAGGCGCCGGATCCGACAACGGTGAGAACGCGTCCGCCCGCCGTCACGACGTGGTCGTCCGCCCGCTGCGTGCCTGCGTGGAAGACCAGAGCCCCAGGCACGCGTCCGGCCTCCTCCAGGCCGTGGACGAGGGCACCGGGCTGCACGGCATCAGGGTATCCGCCCGCTGCGAGCACCACGCCGACATGCGGCCGTGGCAGAAGGTGAGCCGCCCGGGACTCGAGACGACCCGCAGCGGCAGCGGCCAGCAGGGGCGCGAGGTCCTCGCCGACCATGGGCAGCACCACCTGGGCCTCGGGATCGCCGAACCTCACGTTGAACTCCACGACGCGCGGGCCTGCGGCGGTGAGCATCAGCCCCACATACAGGAATCCCCTGAACGGGCGGCCCTCCTGGCGCATGCCCCGGAGAACGGGCTCCACGATCTGATCCAGCACCTCCCGCTCGATCGATGGGGTCACGAGGGGGCTGGGAGCAAACGCGCCCATGCCGCCGGTATTCGGTCCGAGGTCGTCGTCGAAGATGCGCTTGTGGTCCTGGGCCGATGCCAGGCGCAGGCAGCGCTCGCCATCGGCAAGCACGAAGTACGACGCCTCCTCGCCAACGAGAAACTCCTCGAGTACCACGCGCCGTCCGGCCTCGCCGAATCGCCCGCCGACCATGGCTGCCTCGACCGCCTGCTCCGCCGCCATGCGGTCTTCGGCGATGACCACGCCCTTGCCTGCCGCCAGTCCATCGGCTTTCACCACCAGCGGCAGTCCGAGCTCACCACGCCGAATGACGGACAGCGCCGCCTCGGCGGTGTCGCAGACCACGAACAGGGCCGTCGGCACACCGTGCCGGGCCATGAAGTCCTTGGCGAATGCCTTGCTCGACTCCAGGGCTGCGGCAGCCTTCGTGGGCCCGAGCACGAGCCGCCCCGCGGCCTGGAGGTGATCGACGACGCCCTGGCTGAGGGGCATTTCGGGACCGATGACCGTCAGGTCGATTGCCTCGGTCTCTGCCAGGCGCAGGATGGCCTCGGGGCTGGCGACGTCCACGGGGAGCACATTCGCCACACTTTCGATGCCTGGATTCCCAGGACTGCACACGACAGCGCTGACTGCGGTTTCACGAGAGAGCTTCCAGGCCAGCGCGTGCTCACGGGCACCGCCGCCGATCACGAGAATCTTCATGGGTCGAGTGTTGGAACCGGCTGCTGGGGGAGGGGGCGGGCACACGACCCACTAATTTGATTGACCCGGTCAAGCTGTTACGCCTAGAATCCGCGCCTGCCTGTGATAGCCTAGCATATTCGCCACTTTTCGGCGGTTATCACAGGGTGCCACAGACCGGTGAGGGGGTGTTACAGGCGTGGCTGAAGTCAAGATTCAGGAGGGCGAGTCCATCGAGAGCGCTCTCCGGCGGTTCAAGCGCAAGGTCCAGCAGGAAGACATCATCAAGGACATCAAGAAACACTCCTTCTATCTGAAGCCCGGCGACAAGCGCCGTGCGAAGCAGGCGCTGGCCCGGAAGCGGAACCGGAAGAAGCTGAGGCGCGAGACGGAGTAGTCGCGGCAGGGGCGTGCGTGTGGCGCGAGGTGGCGGCCGATGGAGTTCCAGGACAAGTCTCTGACGTGTGTGGACTGCGGGTCGCAGTTCGTGTGGACTGCCGGCGAACAGGAATTCTTCGCCGATAAACAGTTCAAGAACGAACCCAAGCGCTGCAAGGCGTGCAAGTCGAAGCGCTCGGCGCGTCCGGCAGCCTCGTCAGGCCCACGGGAGCGCATCGAGACACAGACCACCTGCTCGGCGTGCGGCAGGGAGACCACGGTGCCGTTCCGACCGACACAGGGACGGCCTGTACTCTGCAAGGAGTGCTTCCAGCAACGGAAGTCGGTCGGCATGTAGCAGGCCTCGGGCCTGTTCGTCCGGCGCATGTTCAGGGGCCAGGCCGCAACCAGCCTGGCCCCTTTTTCGTATGTTAGAATCCCGGCTTTCGAGGGCCGATTCGCAATTGCGAGGGATGGTGGGATGCAGATCGAGGAACGCTCCGCGGGTGACGTCACAATCCTTGACCTCAAGGGGAAACTCACCCTTGGCGAGGGCGATGAGCTGCTGAAGGACAAGATCAACAGTCTGGTGATGCAGGGCCGGAAGAAACTGATCCTGAACCTCGAGGGCGTCCCCTACATCGACAGTTCGGGGCTCGGCGAGATCGTGCGCACCTACACGACGGTCAGCCGCGAAGGCGGAAGCCTGAAGCTCCTCAGCCTGACCAAGCGGATCACGGATCTGCTGTCCATCACCAAGCTGCTGACGGTCTTCGAGACGTACGACACCGAGGCGGATGCCGTGAGGAGTTTCTCCTCGACGGCGAAAGCCTGACCACGGGCACCCGCGCTGTGATGGCGCGCGCGTCATCTTCGTCAGCGGCCCCTCCCGCCCCGGTGAGTCCAGAGCCGGGAGGGCGCTCCGGCGCGGCCCTTCTCCTCGAATCGCTGCGGCCCGAGCAGTGGAGCAAGAACTTCCTGGTGTTCGCCGGCCTCCTGTTCGGCCACAGGCTGACGAGCCCGGAGGCCGCGCTCAAGGCTGTTCTGGCGTTCGTCGTCTTCTGCGCGTTGTCGGGCGCCGTCTATCTCCTCAACGACATCGCCGATCGCGCCGGCGACCGGAATCACCCGTTGAAGCGTCGGCGGCCGATTGCCTCGGGTGCGCTCTCCCCGAAGTCGGCGGGAGCGGCCGGTGTGGTCCTGGGCCTGGGAGGCGTACTCCTCGCCAGCCTCGTGTCGCCAGCGCTCGGCCTGACCGCAGCAGCCTACCTGCTGCTCCTGGCCCTCTACTCGATCGTCCTCAAGCACATCGTGATTCTCGACGTTCTGGCGATCTCGGCTGGCTTCGTCCTGCGGGCGGTCGCCGGTGCGGTGGCGGTCGCAGTACCGATCAGCCAGTGGCTCATCGTCTGCACCACGCTGCTGGCGTTGTTTCTCGCACTCAGCAAGCGCCGGCACGAGCTGACACTGCTCGCAGACGGTGCCGCCGAGCACAGACGCATCCTGGGAGAATACAGTCCGTATCTCCTGGATCAGATGATTGCCGTGGTCACCGCGTCCACGTTGATGGCGTACTGCTTCTACGCCATCAGCCCCGAGACCGCCGTCCGCGTGGGCACGACACGGCTGGGGGCCACGATCCCGTTTGTGCTGTACGGCATCTTCCGGTATCTGTACCTGGTGCACCAGAAGCGCGGTGGCGGCAGTCCTGCGGAACTGCTGCTTGCCGACAAGCCGCTCCTGACGTGCGTCGGACTGTGGACGTTGAGCGTCGTGCTCATTCTCTATTCACCGCTCGGGCAGTGACCGCCTCCGCCCGCGCTCCGATCTTCGCCGAATGATGCCGATGGAACACACGCCACACCAGCGCCGCGGTCAGCCGCACACCAAGCGTCGCGGCAGCGAGCGACGGGGAAGCCCCGACCGCCGCAGCCACAATGCCCAGCCGGCCGAACAGGTCGATCGCGTCGACGTCGACAGCATCATGCGGGAGCTGCGCGGGCGAATCGCGCAGCAAGGGATCGAACTCTCGCCGCAGCAAATCCAGGATCTGGCCGCCAGGCGTCTCGAGGCGATCCTCGACCCTCGAACGGTGAATGCCACGCTCCTGGCGGAAATGCGCCGGGCGGCCGGCGTCCCCGAGCCCGGCGGCAGTGCCACGCCGACGGAGCGGCCGGCGCCCATCGACGTTGAGGCCATGCTCGCACCGCCGGGCGGTGTCATCGGCGCCCTGCGCACGCTTCTGCGCCCTCTGCTGACCTTGCTCTTCGACCCGCGCCCACTCGTAGGTGCGATGGCCGACCAGCAGAAGGCGCTGGTGGCCGCTGAAGCGCGCGAGGCGGCCCGAGAGGCCCGGCAGCGCGAATGGAACGCGCTGCACTACGACATCCTCCAGCGCCTGGTCACGGAAGTCGCCAGGGTCAGCCTGGAGAACGAGAGCCTGGCGCTGCGCGTCGAGTCCCTGTCCGCGAAGGTCGACTTCAATGAGCGCCGCGTGCGCAGCGTCGAGGGTGCGCTGCCTGCGAGGCCCGGCGGCCGCCACAACGAACGAGGGAGCGAGCGGCAGGCCGAGAGACACACCGAGCGACCGGCCGAGCCGCGGCAGATTGAGCC
>JABFRY010000058.1 GCA_013140955.1 Acidobacteriota bacterium | reverse complement strand
CCGGCCCGCCACTCCGCGTAGTCGAGATCCGCGAAGTCCATCTCCCGTCGCACCGCCGCGTTGTTGACGAGGAGGTCGAGGCCGCCGAAGCCGCGGGCTGCGGCGTCCACGACCTGCGCCGCCCCCTCCGGTGTGGACACGTCCGCGACGACGACCAGGGCCTGCCCGCCGGCCGCACGTACCTCGGTGGCCACGGCCTCGGCGTCGGTGGCGGCGGACCGGGCGTTCACGACGACCGATGCGCCCGCCCGTGCCAGCTCCAGCGCGATCTCCCGTCCGATGTTGCGGGCGCTGCCGGTGACGACGGCACGATACCCGTCGAGCTCACGTCCGGTCATGTGCGGAACTCCTCGAGGCCTGCGAGCGTCGGCGCATCGAACGCGCCGGCCGCATAGGCGAGCCAGCGCCGGGCCAGGGCATCGGGCCAGCCGCCGAACGCGGCGTTGTCCAGGAACTTCGTCTCGAACTCCGTGTCCGGCATCGGGGCCTGCGCGCCGCCGCGCATGAACGGCTGCCGGATCTCGCGCTCCGTGCCGTCGTGGAGCACGGCGCGCAGGTGGCCGACGAAGGCGCGGGGGTACGGGTCGTCCGGGTTGATCACGTAGCGGATGCGGCCGGCCAGCGCCAGGACGTCGGGGTCCTGGATGCGGGCGTCGGTGAACTGCGCGAAGCCGGCACGGCCGTCGAGCAACCCGACGGCCATGCAGAACGGCGTGCTGAATTTGGCGGCGTACGGCGTGGGCGGACGGTGCTTCACTTCCAGCGGCTCCCACAACCGGTGCACCGTGCCTTCGCCGACCTCGCACACGATCTCGCGCACGGCATCGGCCCGGACGCCGGCGGCGGCGAGCGCGATGGCGCAGTCGATGAAGGGCTGCGTCATCGTGCCGCACGCATACGGCTTGAACGCGATGTCCTGGCTCACCCAGCGCGTGCCGAGCCCGTCGAGCAGCGGGTCGAAGCGCGGCGCCACGGGATGCGCGAACGCCCGATAGAAGCCGTGCGTGCCGTCGAGCACCGTGCGCGGTCCGAGAAAGCCCCCGCGCGCCAGGAGCGCCGCGCGCAGACCCGACTGCGCGGCCCAGCCCGCGTGGAGGCGCTTGGTCCAGGTGCCCTCCGCCAGGTACTCGATGATGCCGGATGCCAGGCTGCCCGCGATGCCGAGCGCGGAGGCGATGGCGGGCGGCGGCAATGCGAGCGCGGCGGCGGCCGCTCCGGCGGCGGCGACGGCCCCGAACACCGCCGTCGGGTGGAAACCGGCCTTGTGCGCGCCCATCGGCGCCACGAGGCTCATGCGGCACAGCAGCTCCACGCCGGTGGCCACGCCCACCAGCAGGCGTTCGCCGGACAGTCCCTCGCGTTCGCCGAGCGCCAGCAGGGCCGGCACGATCACCGCGCCCGAGTGCACGGGCCCGCCCTCGAAGGTGTCGTCGAAGTCCTCGCCGTGCGCCGCCGTGCCGTTGATGAGCGCCGCGTCGACCGCGGTGAAGCTGCCCGCGTGCCCGATGGCGGTGCAGCGCCCCTCGCCCTCGGCCGACGCCACCGCCGCGGCCACGTACGATTCGCTTCGGGCCGCGACGCAGAGCCCGGCCACGTCCACCAGCAGGCGCCGCGCCGTGTCGCGCATGGCGGGCGGAAGCGTGGTCCCTCGTGTGACGGCCAGCCAGTCGGCCAGGTCTTCGGCCACCGGCCGGTTCGTCGTTGCCTGTCTACTCACGTCGCGGATCCTCCAGCTCCTCCCACTCCTCCCACTCCTCCGGCTCCTCCCTCGCGGCCGCCGCCCGCTGTCGGTCCGACCGTCCGCTCCCGCGCGTGGCGGACGAGCGAGCCCACCAGGAACAGGGCGGCCACGGCCAGGAGCCCGGCGGCGAGTGGCTCACGGACGAACGTCAGGTGATCGCCGCTCGAGAGGACGAGCGCCCGCCGGTAGTTGGACTCCACCATGAAGCCCAGCACGACGCCCAGCACGAGCGGCAGCACCGGCATGCGGAAGTAGCGCATCGCGTAGCCGAGCAGGCCGAAGGCGAGCACCACGCCGACCTGGAACAGGCTTCCCTCGATGGCGTACACCCCCGACACCACCAGCGCATAGATGAACGCCATCAGGTACGGCTTGGGGCGGCCGACCAGCCAGATGGCAGGCGTCATCATGAGGTAGCCCACCACCACCATCGCGATGTTGGCGGCGAACAGGCCCACGTAGAGCGACTCCACGATGTCCCGATGCTGCACGAAGAGGAGCGGTCCCGGGATGAGCCCGTGGAGCAGGAAGCCGCCGAGCAGCACGGCGGCCGAGTTCGAGCCCGGAATGCCGAGGCTGAGCATCGGGATGAGGGCCGTGCAGGCCACCGTGTTGTTGGCCGCCTCCGGCGCCGCCACCCCCTCGGGCGAGCCGTGGCCGAACTCCTCCTGGTGGCGCGACCAGCGGCGAGCCTCGTTGTAGGCCAGGAACGACGACACGGTACCGCCGCTGCCGGGCACGATGCCCTCGAAGGTGCCGATCACCGAGCCGATGGCCTGGGGCAGGGCGATCCGCTTCCACATGGCGGGGCTCGGGAAACGGATGCGGGGCCGTTCGGTGGCCTGTTCCCATCCCGGCTCGCCGCTCTGCTCGAAGAGTTCGGCCACGGCGAACACGCCCACCATCACGAGGATTGGGGGAATGCCGCTCAGCAGATCGACGGCGTCGAAGGTGAAGCGGCTCGCGCCGGTGACCGGGTCGGTGCCGACGGTGGCCACCATCAGCCCCAGCACGCCGGCGGCGAGTCCCTTGATGAGCGACTCGCGCGAGAGCGAGGCGATGACGCTGAGGCCCAGCACGCCGAGGGCGAAGTACGCCGGCGGCGTGAACGCGAGCGCCACCTCCGAGAGGCGCTCGGTGAGCAGCACGAGCACGATCAGGCCGAACAGGCCGCCGACGAACCCCGAATAGAGCGAGATGCCGAGCGCTTCGCCCGCGCGTCCCTGCTGCTTCATCGCGTAGCCGTCCGCGATGGTGGCCGCCGCGGCGTTGGTGCCGGGCGTCCGGATGAGGATGGCGGGGATGGAGCCGCCGTACTCCGCGCCCACGTAGGTGGCGGCGAGCAGCACGATGGCCTGCGCCGGGTCCATCCCGTAGGTGAAGGGCAGCAGCAGCGCCATCGTGATCGAGGGCGAGATGCCGGGCAGCGCCCCGCCCAGGATGCCCCAGGCTACCCCGCCGAACGCGGCCGGCAGGATGCCGAGCATGCTGCCGATCACAACCCCTCCCCGAGCGGCGGCTCTCCGAGGAGGCGCTCGACCCAGGCGCCCACGGGATGGTCGATGCCGAGCACCTGCACGAACACCAGCCAGAGGACTACCGCCCCGAGCGCCCCCACTGCGACCACGCGTCGATCGAGGCGTCCACCCTGGTAGTACGCGGTGCCGATGATGAGCCCGGCAATGCTGAGCGGGTAGCCGGCCCAGGGCAGGAGCAGGACGTAGACCGCGCCGAGGCCGAGCAGGCCCGCCACGCGCAGGAGCAGACGGCGCGAGACGTGGGGCCCGGCGTCCTGATGGCCGCGTCCACGGGCGAGCAGGCCGAGTGCCAGGGCACCGAGGACCACCGCGTAGGCCCTGGGCAGGCCACCGGGACCGACCGCGTCGGCCAGGTCGCTCGGGGGAATCGCGCTGGCGGCCGCGTAGTACGCGACGGCGACGCCGAGCAGCACGAGGCCGAGTACGCCGTCGCGGTTCACCGGATGACGCCGGAGTCTCTGAGGAAGCTCTCGGTCTGACGGACGAAGTCGTTCATGAACCGCACGTAGTCCGCGTGGGACAGGTAGCCGGGTTGCAGGCTGTTGGCCGTGTAGACGGGCCGGTACTGCGGGTCGGCGAGCAGCCGGGGAATGGCGGCCTCGAGCGCCGCGATGACGGCCGGCGGCGTGTTCTTCGGCCCCGCCAGGCCCCGGAACTTCCGCACCGACAGGTCGATGCCCTGTGCCTTCACGGTCTGCACGCCTGGCAGCATGGGCAGGCCCGTGTCGCCCACGACGGCGAGCACCCGCACCCGCTTCGCCTCGAGCTGCGACCGGATCTCCTGCAGCTCGCCGATGCCCATGTCGAGGGTCTGGTTGAGCACGTTGAGCAGCATGTCGCCGCCGCCCTCGAAGGTGGCGATGGCGGGCGAGACCCTTGAGCGCCTCAAGC
>JABFRY010000251.1 GCA_013140955.1 Acidobacteriota bacterium | reverse complement strand
TCTCCCGACAGCGCACCGGCATCGGGCGTGAGGCTCTGTCCCAGGGAGGCGAACAGCGCCTCGGTGGGGGTGAACCGCAACGCCGAGGCCGGGACCCTGAGGACGTCGGCGGCGCGGGCGACTTCGACCGTCACCGTGGCCGTCATGCCCGGCTTCAACCGGAGGTTGGGATTGGGCACCTCGACGATCGTGACGTAGCTGACGACATTCGACTCGATGACGGGGCTCAGGCGGACCTGCTGCACGGTGCCCGAGAAGGTCTCGTTCGGATACGCATCCACGGTGAACGACACGGGCTGCCCGGCTTCGACCTGCCCGATGTCCGACTCGTCGATGTTGCAGCTCACCTGCATCCGCGTCATGTCGTTCGCGATCTGGAAGAGCGTGGGCGCCTGCATGCTCGCGGCGACGGTCTGCCCGACATCGACGCTGCGCGAGATCACGACACCATCGATGGGGGCCCTGATGATCGTGTGGCTGAGGTTCACCTGACTCTGGTTCAGCGAGGCCTGGGCCTGGACGACTTGCGCCTCCGCCGCGCGCAGAGCGGCCGCCGCCGCCTTGGCGTTGACGTCGGCTGTCTCCAGGTCAGTCGTCGGCACGAGCTGGCGGCCGGCCAGTTCACGCGCCCGGGCGAACTTGAGGTCGGCATCCTGCGCCTGGATGCGCGCCCGCTCCACTTCGGCCTGGAGCCGCACGACGGTGGCCCTCGCCTGCTCCACCTGGGTCTCGAAGAGCGAGGGCTCGAGTTCCGCGATCACCTGTCCCCGTCGGACCGTGGAGTTGAAGTCGGCGTGCAGCGCCTTGATCGTCCCCGACACCTGCGATCCGACCTGGACCGTCGTCATGGCCTCGAGGCGCCCCGTGGCGTCGATGGTCTGCACCACGTCCCCCCGCGTCACGGTGGCGGTGACCAGTTGCAGCGAAGCGGTCTCAGGACCGAGCCTGGAGTATCCGTAGTAGCCGGCGGCCCCGAGGGCCACCGCGGCGAGCAGCAGTGTCAGCGCCTTCTTCATGACTGTGCCAGGCGGCGTGACGATCAGGCCGCGTCCTTTCTCCACTGCATAGAACGATTCGCACGTGGCGGGCGCATGGCGGGGCTGTGACAATCACATGGCGTCGTGGCGCCGCGGTCTCGTCAGGGGCACGCCACCGCCGGGGCACCCGCTTCCTGTGTGCTGGACGTGGTGTGCCGGTCGTGCGGTCCCGGAGGACGGCTGGAGGTGCTGACGCGGAATTGTCATGATTCAGACAGCGCGCGGCCACACGGAATCCCGTCAAAGGGTCATGTGAACAATGGGACCCGTCAGTGAGGGTGGGGTCCGATGGAGGCATCATGAACGGTTTCGCAAAGGCGGTATCGGTGTTGGCGGTGGCTGGCGTGATCGCAGGAGGTTCGGCGGGCCTGGCGGCGCAGGCCGGCGCACAAGCCCAGGAACAGGGACGGAACGGGCCGCGAGGAGGGCGTGGTCCCGGCGGCATCGGTGGCGGGGAGATGGGCCTGATGTTGCGGGGGCTGGATCTGACCGACAGCCAGGGCCAGCAGGTGCGTGACCTCGCGGATCGGTACCGCGATCAGAACGCCGATCTGCTCCAGCGACTGGCGCAGGCCGCTTCGGCGCACCGGACGGCGGCATCAGCCCTCCCGGCGGATGAGACCGCCATTCGTACCACGCTTCAGGAACTGGCGACCGTGCAGGCTGAAGTCGCGGTTCAGAGGGCCCGGCTGCGCAACGACGTGTTCGCCCAGCTCACGCCCGAGCAGCAGGCCAGGGTGAAGGCACGGATCGACGACCGGCAGCAGGACCGCCGGCGCGGACCCGGCGCTCGTGCCCCCAGGTCGGGACAGGGGCGAGGCCAGCGGTAGCCGACTCGTGCGGGAGCACCTGCACCTGCCAGCGCCCGGAGGGATGCACCCTCCGGGCGCCGCCGCTCGGGCGCTACGAGGTGATGCTGCCGCCCGACCCGGTCTGCTCCACCTTCACAGCGTTCCCACCGGATTTCCACCGGATTCCCACCCGACCGCGTCTCCCACGCGAATCACGCCACTGTCGAGTACTTCGCCGTATGCGCCGCCGGCCCATCCTCGGCGCATCGCGGCGTGCAGGCCGGGGGCCACGTCGTCCATGCGCTCGCACGGCCGCGTCTCGCCATTGATACGGACCCGGACCTCGCCCACCAGCAGGATGCGGCCGCGGGAGTGTGCGAGATCCAGACCCGATACGACGAGGTTCGCCCGGCGCGCGGCGGCGTCCAGCGGCTGGCCGAGTCCGTGGGCGAGCGCGTCCCACCCCTCGCGTCCCAGGATCGTCACCTGCCGGCGTCCGCCCTGGTCGGCGCTGCCCTGCAGGCCACGTCCGGCGACCAGCTGCGCCTCGGACGTGTCGTCCATCGGGCCACGCCGTGCGCGCTTCACGAGGATGCGTTCGAGCCGGCCCCCGCGCGTCATCCGCTCCCCATACGCGTCACTGCTGCCGTTCGAGCAGCCACGAGAGTGGTTCGAGCAGCCGGTCCGACAGTGGACGTGCGTCGAGCGACGCGGGCGTAATCTCTCGACTCGCGCGCAGGTCCAGTTCGAAGTCGGTCGAGAGTCGGACGGCGAGTGCCTCGTCGTCGAAGGCCACGTCGATCTCGTCGTTGTGCTCGAACGACCGGTTGTCGAGGTTGGTCGTGCCCAGGACCGACCAGCGCCCGTCCACGATGAGCATCTTCGAATGGGTCATCGCCGGCATGTATTCGTAGACGCGCACCCCGTCCGCGAGCAGTTCCGGCAGGCGGCGCAGCGACGCCACGCGCACGAGTCGCTGGTCGCTGCGGAGCCCGGGGATGAGTATCCGGACCCGCACGCCGCGGACGGCCGCGGCCCTGAGGGCCCGGCGGAATGCCCGGTCCGGCAGAAAATAGGGCGTCGAGATGCTGATGCTCTCGTGTGCGCCCTCGATCAGCATCTGGAAGACCACCCTCGAGAGCGTGGCGCGGTCCGCGGGTGAACTCCTGATGAGCACCGCCCGTGTGGGGCCAGACCGCGCCAGGGCGGGCCAGTGGGCGGTCCCGGTCAGCACCTCACCGCTGCATTCGAGCCAGTTCTCGGCGAAGACCCCCTGCAGGGCCGCCACGATGGGGCCCTCCAGCCTGACCATCGTGTCGCGCCATGCGGGCTGACCGTTGGTCGCGTGCAGCCACCAGTCGGCCACGCCGGCTCCCCCCGTGAAGGCCACCCGCCCGTCCACGACGAGCAGTTCCCGGTGCGTGCGGTTGTTCAGCCGGTGCAACCGGTACCAGGTCGGGGGCTGGTAGAACTCGACCCGACACCCCGCATCACGCAGTGCCCGTACGGAATCCCCGCGCATGCCCAGGCTGCCCAGGGCATCGAGCACGATCCGCACCTCGACGCCGTGGCGCGCCCTGTCGACCAGCGCCGCCGTCAGGAGGCCGGCGGCCTGGCCCCGGCTGAAGATGTAGGCCTCGAGGTGTACCGAGTGCCGTGCGCCAGCGATGGCCTCCTGCATGGCCGGATAGAACCGGGCGCCGTCGGTCAGCACCGTCACCAGGTTGCCGTCGTGCGCCTGCGCCAGACACGTGGACTGGAGGACCCGCAGGAAGTCGTCGCCGGCCGGTGACAGGCGCTCTGTCAGGCGATAGTCGATGGGAGGCGTGAAGAAGACGACCGCCACGAACCAGAGTACGAACGCGAGGCCGGCGAGGGCGACGATCGTCCACGTCATGGGCCAACCGGCGGTCCCGCGACGCCTGTGGTCCGCATGCGGAGCGGTCAGCCCCGGTAGTTGCCGAACTGCAGCGCGACGCCGAAGTCCTGCTCCCGCAGCACACGCATCGCCTCCTGGAGGTCGTCGCGCGAGGGCGAGGTGACGCGCAGCTGATCCCCCTGGATCGACGCCTGCACCTTCTTCAGCTTCGAGTCCTTCAGGAACTTCACGATCTCCTTCGCCCGCTCCGAGGGGATCCCCTGCTGCAGCGCGATCTCCTGCTTCACGGTGCTTCCCGCCGCGGGCTGCACGACGCCCCGGTTCATGTTCTTCACGGGCACGTCGCGTCGGACCAGCCTGGTCTGCACGATTTCCCAGACGGCGTTGAGGCGGAACTCGTCATCGGCACTGAGCGTCAGGGTGGAGTTCTTCTGGTCGAAGTCGATCGAGACGCGCGCGCCCTTGAAGTCGTAGCGCTGCGCCACTTCCTTGCGGGCCTGGTTGAGCGCGTTGTCCACTTCCTGGAGATCCACGGTCGACGTGATGTCGAATGAACACTGTGCGGCCATGCGGCCACATGTTAGCGCAGGCCCACCGGGTCGCGTGGCGCCCGGCCCGGAGGCGGCGCAGGGCTCACGCGTGGTGAGGATGGGCCTCGGACGCCAGGCTTCTGACCAGGCGGACGATCTCGGTGGCTTCGAACGGTTTCGCCACGTGGTGCTGATAGCCAGCCTCCAGGGCGGCGAGCCGATCCTCCGGCGACGCGTAGGCGGTGAGGGCGATGGCGGGGATGTCGCCGCCATGCGCCGGTGCCATGGCACGAAGCTGCCGGATCAGCGAGAACCCGTCCGCCTGCGGCATGCCGATGTCGCTGATGACGACGTCGGGCGGCCGGCGGGAGACGGCGGCGAGCCCTTCACTGGCCGTCGCAGCGGTCGTGACCGTGGCGCCACACTCGCTGAGGGCGGTCTCGAGCAGGATGCGCGCGTCCTCCTCGTCATCCACGACGACCACGTGGACATCGCGCAGCAGCGTGCGGTCGAGACCCAGCACCGACGCTGCCACGGTGGGCTGGCTGGGAGCGGCCGGCACGTCGGCTGCCGCGATCACCGAGGGCAGGTGAATGTCGAAGGCGGCCCCCTGACCGCCACCGGGGCTTCGGGCCTGGATCGTCCCGCCGTGCAGCTCCACCAGCTGCTTGGCGATGGCCAGGCCGAGGCCGAGCCCTCCGTGCTCGCGGCTCGCGGTGCCGTCGGCCTGGCGGAACGGCTCGAACACGTGGGGGATGAAGCGTGGATCGATGCCGGGCCCCGAGTCCTGCACCGTCAGCAGGTAGCCCGCCCGCCGGCGAAGCTCCACGCGGACCTCGCCGTCCTGCGGCGTGAACTTGACCGCGTTCGACAGCAGGTTCCACACGACCTGCTGCAGGCGATCCGGGTCGGCCGAGGTCATCGCCGGGCGCTGGCCCAGATCGACGTGCAGGCGGATGCGCTTGGCCGCGGCGGCCGGCTGCACGATCTCCGCGGCCGCTTCCACCACGCTTGCCAGATCGATGGGGCGTACCTGCAGCCGGAGTTTGCCGCTGGCGATGCGCGACACTTCCAGCAGGTCCTCGATGAGCCGCGCCTGTGCCCGGGCATTGCGTTCGATGCTCTCGAGCGCCCGTTCCTGCTTGTCGGGCTCGACACGCGCCGTGCGGAGCACCTGCGTCCAGCCGAGGACGGCGTTCAGCGGCGTGCGCAGCTCGTGCGAGAGCGTGGCGAGGAACTCGTCCTTGAGCCGGTTGGCATCCCGCTCCCGCGCCAGGGCCGCGGTGCGCTCGGCCTCCACGGCGCGACGCAGGCTGACTTCGCGGCCGAGGTCTTCGTTGGCGCGCGAGAGGTCCCGATCCCGGGAGGCGATGTGCGCCAGCATGTCGTTGAACGCGCGGACCACCACGCCCACTTCGTCCTCCGACCGTTGCGCCGCCCGGATGGTGTAGTCCTGGCTGCTCGAGATGGTGCGCGCCGTTCCTGCCAGATCCAGAAGCGGCGAGGCGATGAGGTGCTGCATGCGCGCCGCGATGACGAACGAGGCCAGGAAGGCCAGGAAGAGCACGACGGACGCGGTGAGTGCACCCACCCGGAGCCGGTCGTACACGTCCGTGGCGTCGCGCTCGATGAAGAGCGTGCCGACGGCCTGGTCGTTGACCAGCACGGGCTCGAGCACCGTGATGACGGGATTCCACCCGAAGTTGCTCGGCAGGGGCGGTCGCAGGGGGCACTCGCTGTCGCCGTCCCGGTGATAGGAGGCGAACAGCAGGCCGCTGCTGTGGTACAGGCAGGACATCGCCACCCGCGGCCTGATGCGCAGCACCGCCAGGTCCTCGGCCGCGGCCCGATCGTCCCCGAACGTCAGGGCAGAACTCACGCCCTGGCTCAGGAGCCTGGCCTGGGCCTGCATGTCCTCTTCGATGGTCGTTCGGAAGCGTTCGACGTCCCAGAGCAGGAATCCGCCGCTGGCGAGCAGCAGCGCGGTGACGCTCGAGAGCGCCGTCATCAGCAGCAGCTTCCGCCGGATGGGCAGGTCGCGAAAGCGGCTCATCGAGTGGCCTGTCCGCCGTCTCCTACTCTGGCTGTCGGGCGAGCGTCAGCAGGCGTGAGCTGATCTTCAGCCCCGCCTTCTCGGCTGCCGCCTGATCGATGGTGAAGCGGACGCGCTCCGCCTCCATGGAGAAGCCGATGATGCCGCCCTGCGTCACGAAGTCGGGTGCTTCACCCACGGTGAGCGTCGGCGTCCCCTGTGCCTGGCGCAGGTAGGCCTGCGGGCCGAGCGACGTCCTGGGCACGAACACCACGTGGCAGCCATCTTCGGGCTCGAGGATCACGCGCAGCGCGATCGGACGGCCGCTCACCGTGTCGCCTTCGACCTGGGTGGTCAGCGTGCTGCCGAAAGGATTCTGCCCAGCCACGCAGATGGTGAGCGGCCCGCCGCCCGCGCCGTCCGGCCATTCGATGAACTTGATGAAGTTGTGGATGAATTCCGCCTTCAGCCGGTATTCGGGAGTGACCTCCACCACCTCCTGCGCCGCTGAGGGTGCAGACGTGGAGAGCACGGCGAGCACGAGGCCGAGCGAGCACGCGAACGCGGCACACCGAGGTGCCGACCTCCGTGCGGGTCGGACCGCGGGCGCCGCGTGGCCTGCGAGCGGGGGAGTCAGTCGCGGGGGTGCCACCGCGCGCGAGTGTACCCCTGCCAGGCCGTTTCGCCAAAGCTCATCCATGTGACGCGATCTATACTGCGTCGCTCCGAGGAGTCGTTGGCCTGATCGCGTCGCAATCCGGTTGGTGCTGGATGCGGCGGGCACTGCCGCGTGTGGCACCTATGTCGATTCGATGACACGCAAGTCGCTCATCCTGGTGGTGGATGATTACCAGGACGCTCGCGAAATGTACGCCGAGTATCTGCAGATCAGCGGCTTCAGTGTCGCCGAGGCCCGCAGCGGCGACGAAGCGATCGCCCAGGCCATCGCGCTCAGGCCCGACCTGATCCTCATGGACTTGTCATTGCCGGGCATGGACGGATGGCAGGCGACACGGCACTTGAAGGCCGACGAGCGGACCAGCCACATTCCCGTCGTCGCGCTCACGGGGCATGCGCTCGAACGCGCCTCGGACGACGCGCGCGAGGCCGGCTGTGACGCCTTCGTCACCAAGCCCTGCCCGCCCGACGAACTCGTCGTCGAGGTGCGGCGTCTGCTGGGGATCCCCCGGTGAACGGCCGTTCCCCCGCGCCAGCCGCGTGACGACCCCGGGCGCCAGGCCCCGCATCGGCATCTCGCGTTGCCTGCTCGGTGACGAGGTGCGCTTCGACGGGGGACACAAGCGCGATCCCTTCCTCGTCCTCACCTTCGGCCGGCACGTGGAGTGGGTGCCCGTCTGCCCCGAGACGGAGGCGGGCATGGGCACGCCGCGCGAGGCCATTCATCTGGTCACCATGTCGAAGCCCGGCGAGGCCGTGGACGCGGTCCGGCTGGTGGGCAACAGGAGCGGGGAGGACTGGACCCGCCCGATGCGGCAGTGGGCACGCACACGACTCGAGGAACTGGCCGAACGGGACCTCGTGGGCTTCGTCGTGAAGAAGGATTCGCCGAGCTGCGGCATGGAGCGGGTCCGCCTGACACACCTCGATGCCGGCGGTCGCGAACCCCAGGTGAGTCGGGCCGGGCGCGGGCTGTTCACGGGCCTCCTGCTGGAGGCGTTCCCGAACCTGCCCGTCGAGGAAGAAGGGCGGCTCAACGATCCCCGGCTCAGGGACAACTTCGTCGAGCGGGTCTTCGCCTATCAGCGCCTGCGGGGGCTGTTCGGCGGCCGGTGGACTCTGGGGCAGCTCGTACGGTTTCACACCGTGCACAAGCTGCAGATGCTCGCACACTCGCGGGCGCGGTACACCGAACTGGGGCGCCTGGTGGCCCACGCGAAGAGCCTGCCTCGCCGCGAGATCGCGGAGCGGTACGAGGAGCTCTTCATGTCCGGCCTCGCGCGGATGGCGACGCCGGGACGCCAGGCCGACGTGATGCAGCACATGCTCGGCCACTTCTCCGAGCAGCTGACGAGCGATGCGCGGCAGGAAGTGCTCTCGCTCATCGAGGATCACCGGACGGGACTGGTCCCGCTCGTGGTGCCCCTCACGCTCATCCGCCATCACGTCCGCCGGCTGGGGGTGGGCTATCTCGCCGATCAGGTGTACCTGGACCCCCACCCCCGCGAGCTCAGCCTCCGCAATCACGTCTGACGCGGTTCCGCCTCCGGCTGGCAGGCGGGGCACCAGTAGGTGGACCGCGCGTGGGGTCCCTGACGCTGCCAGCGGATGGCCGTGCCGCATCGCCGGCATGGCCGTGCCCCTCGTCCGTAGACCCAGAGGCGTGCGGCGGGATCCAGCCGACCCGTCGTGCGACGCCCGCCGCGCCCGCGCCCGCTGCCGTCTCCGCGCGCGTTCTGTGCCAGGAGTCGTGACGCGATCAGGACGAGGCGCTGCAGCCGTTCCGGAGAGAGGAGACCGACGCGGGTGAACGGATGTTCGCCGGCGACGTGCAGCACCTCGGACTTGAACACGTTGCCGATGCCCGCGACCGCCGTCTGGTCGAGCAGCACCTCGCCAAGCATCGCCTGCGGGCGCATGGCGATGCGCCGCACGGCCTCGGCGATGTCCGGCACGGGGGCCAGGAGGTCGGGTCCCAGCCGCCTGAGGGCAGGCAGTGCATCGTCGCTGGCGGCCGGCACCAGCTCCACCACCGGCACGTCGAATGCGACGGCCTCCGCATCGACGGTCGCGACCAGCACGCGCATGGCGTCTCCCGCACGCTGCCATCGCTCACCTGGCCGATACAGGTGCCACGCACCATGCATGCGCAGGTGCGTCCGGAGGACGAGCGCGCCGGAGAAGCGCATCACGACGTGCTTGCCGACGGCATCGACGCGTGCGATGTCCCTCCCCGTCACCGGGTACTCGTCGTGCACGCGCATCACGCCAGGCAGCACCGAGTCGAAGCGAACCACGGTGCGTCCGCCGAGCGCCCGCTGGAGGGCCTGGGCGGTCCGGTGAATGGTGTCACCCTCGGGCACGTGGACGTCTCACCTGCTGGCGGGGGCCAGTGGGGCTTCGTATCCGCGCGGCCGCTCGTGAGAGGTTCGCAGCTGCAGGCCGAGCGCGGTGTCGGCAAAGCCCGCCTCGAGGAACAGACGCGCCGCGGGGTGGGTGCGGGGGGGCACTGCGTCGACGTCGGTGATCAACATGCCCGCCGGCTCCGCGCGCGAGGCCTCGCGCACGAGCGCCCGTGCCACCGCACGAATCGCGGCCGTGCGCGACGGCTCGTCTGGAGGTGGAGACAGCAGCAGTTCCCGTGCCCCGCGGCGCAGGTACGCCGCGACGGCGCCATTGACGATGACGACGCGCGCGCCCGCGGTACGTGTCGGCCCTCGCCCGCGTGGCGCACCCGCGCCGGGTGGATCCGCGCGACCAGTCGTCCCGGCGGGCCAGGGCAGCACCGTGCCGTACGGGTTGGCCGGGTCCGTGGCCGACAGCACGATCGCTCCGGGTTCCTGCGCAGCCTCGCGCTCTGCACGCAGCGCGTCCACCGCCGCCGGCATCGCGAACTGCGCGCCTCCGAGCCCGGCGACGAAGTACCCCCGGCGCACGCGACCACTCTCCTCCATCGCCTTGAGCACCTGATACACCGCCGAGAATCCGCCCGGCACCCCTTCGCCCTGTGCCGTTTCGCGGGTGACCACCCCGTGGCGCACCAGCAGCTGCTGCGCAAGGGCGGTGGCGTGGGCCGTGGCCGTCGGGGAGGTTGCGGGCAGCAGCGTCCAGCGCCCCTCGGCTGTGGACGGCACGACACGGCGTGAGCGGAAGGCTGCGCGCCGCGAGGGGCGTGCACCGGGCCCGCGCGTGCGGGTGAGGGCACGCAGCGGCAGCATCGAGTCGTTCGTCACGAGCCCCGCCCAGACCAGCTCCCAGATGGCGTCGACGGTTTCCCCCGCAAACCCGCCGCCCGTACCCTCGTGCACGGCAGCGAAGAACGACGCACCCCGGGTGGCCAGGTGCTCCCGCACCGCGGCGGCGCGGCCCTCCGGCTGCGGAGGCGCGGAGGACCGGTGGTGCAGGAGGGCCACATGGTCGGTCAGGTAGAGCGCCACCCGGCCGTCGTGCGACCCGAGCGGCTCGACGCCGGCCCACACCACCTCGCCAGCGGCCATCAGCGTGTCGAGCATGACGGGCTCATAGCCCGCAATCCGGGCCGGCAGGATCTCGCGTTCGAGGACCGAGGCGGGGAGTGCGGCGCCCTGGAGTTGCTCGACCACGTCGAGCAGCGCGTCCATCCCGGACCTGGGCGCCGCCACGCCGTGCCAGCCCATCGCGAATCGGCCGAACGCCTCAGCGTCCACCGGCTCGATCTCCCGGCGCAGGCGTGCGAGCGATCGCCGCCGGAGCGCGCGCAGGACGCCCCCGTCTATCCACTCGGTCCCCTGGCCGCCGGGCCGGAACTGCCCCTCGACGAGCCGGCCCTCGGTGGTGAGTCGCTGCAGCAGCGCCAGGGCATGGGCGTGGGGCCAGCCGAGCCGGGTCGTGAGGTCCGCCGGCGTGAACGGACCGTGCGTACGCGCGTACCGCAGGGCAAGGTCGCCGGCCGGGTCCAGCACGGGTTCGAGCAGCGCATCGGGGAGGCCCGGCGGCAACGGGGTGCCCACCGCGTCCCGGTAGCGCGCCACGTCCTCCACCGCGACGTACCGCAGCTCGCCCATGAGCATCAGGGGCACGGCACGCCGCGCGGCGGTCAGGGCGGCGATGTCTGCGGTCACGTCGGGACGGTCGCAACGCGCCTGCAGGTCGGTCGCCGTGAGATCGCCCAGGCGGAGCAACAGGTCGTGCATCGCGTCGAGCGACCGTGCGTGCCGCTCGGGCACCAGGTGCTGGATCTCACGCTCGAGCGTCACGAGGGCGTCCGCGTCCAGCAGGTCGCGCAGCTCGTCGTCGCCCAGCAGCTCGCGCAGCTGCGCCTGGTCCACCGAGAGCGCCTGCGCTCGACGCTCCGCCAGCGGCGCGTCGCCGTCGTAGATGAAGTTGGCGACGTAGTTGAAGAGCAGGGATGCGGCGAAGGGCGACGGCGCCTCCGCCTCCACGATGGCCACACGCATGCGCCGCGTCTGTGCGCGACGCAGCGTGTCCACCAGCGCCGGCATGTCGAACTGGTCGCGGAGGAGTTCGCGGTAGGTCTCGAGCAGGGCGGGAAACGACCCGTACCGCGAGGCCACGGTCAGCAGGCCTGCGGCACGCTTGCGCTGCTTCCAGAGCGGCGTGCGCTGGCCGGCACGGCGTCGCGGCAGGAGCAGGGCACGGGCGGCCGTCTCGCGGAAGCGCGCGGCGAACAGGGCCGTGGCGCCGAGCTGACGCGTGACGAGCGCCTCGACGTCGTCCGGGTCGGGCACGAGGAGCAAGGGGTCTGGTGGCTGCTCCAGCTCGGGGAAGCGGACGACGAATCCCTCGTCCCCCCACATCACCTCCACGTCGAGCCCCGTCTGCTGCCGCACGTGCGCGGTGACCGCCATGGCCCAGGGTGCGTGTATGCGGCCGCCGAGCGGCGACAGCAGGCACAGACGCCAGTCGCCGAGTTCGTCCCGGCCCCGCTCGATGACCAGGGTGCGATCGTCCGGCACCACACCGGCAGCGGCCTGGTCCTGCAGGTACTGCAGGAGACTCGCGGCGGCGTGCGGGTCAAGGCCATGCGCCTCCACGAGCTGCGCCTCGGCCTGCTCACGGGGCGCGGCGCGCAGCTGACGGACCAGCCGGCCGATGGCCATGCCGAGTTCCACGGGACGCCCGGCCTGGTCCCCGTGCCAGAAGGGCATCCGGCCGCTCTCGCCGGGCGCGGGCGTCACCAGCACGCGGTCGTGTGTGATGTCCTCGATCCGCCAGGTGGACGCTCCGAGAGTAAATGTTTCGCCCGGCTGGCATTCGTGCACCATCTCCTCGTCCAGCTCGCCGACACGCACGGGCCGGTCTGCGCCCGCGAGGAACACCCCGTACAGGCCGCGATCGGGAATCGTGCCGGCATTGGCGATGGCCAGCTGCACCGCGCCCTGCCGGGCGGTGAGCCTCCCCTCGACGCGATCCCACGTGATCCGCGGGCGCAGCTCCGCGAACTCGTCCGAGGGATAGCGGCCGGACAGCATGTCGAGCACGCCCTCGAAGGTGGCGCGGCCGAGCTCGGCGTAGGGGGCCGCGCACCGCACCTGCTCGAACAGCGCGTCGACGTTCCAGTCGTCCATGCCGACCATGGCGACCAGGTGCTGTGCGAGGACATCGAGAGGACTGCGGGGATACCGTGACGGCTCCACCTCTCCGTCGCGCATCCGGCGCACGACGGCCGCGCATGCGACGAGATCGCCCCGGAACTTCGGGAACACGAGTCCCTCGCTCACCGCCCCGGCCTGGTGACCGGCACGGCCGACACGCTGCAGGCCGCTCGCCACCGATGGCGGCGCCTCGATCTGTACCACGAGGTCGATGGCACCCATGTCGATGCCCAGCTCGAGCGACGACGTGGCGACCAGGCCGCGGATCCGGCCTGCCTTGAGCAGGTCCTCCACCTCGTTGCGCGTGGCCCTGGCCAGCGACCCGTGATGCGCGCGCACGAGCGGTTCCTCCGCCAGGTCGTTGAGGGCGGCGGCGAGTCGCTCGGCGAGGCGGCGGCTGTTGACGAAGATCAGGGTGGACCGGTGGGCGCGAATCAGGTCGAGGAGGCGCGGATGGATGGACGCCCAGATCGATCCCGGCGCCGGATCGCGCGTCACCGGCCCGCTCTGGAACGGCACGTCGTCGGGTCGCGCCATGTCCTCGACCGGCACCTCGACCCGCACGCGAATCCGCTTGCGCTCGCTCGCGTCCACGATGGCCACTGGTCGCCACAGGGGCGGTGCGGCGGGCAGCGCCACGTCTTCCAGCAGCGCGGCCTCGAGGCCCTCCCGGGGCAGGGCGGCACGGCTCGCCCGGGCCGAGGCCCTGTCGCCGTGACGCGGCCCGGCGCCTCCGAGATAGCGGGCCACCTCGTCGAGCGGACGCTGCGTGGCCGAGAGCCCGATGCGTTGCGGCGGTATCGTGGTGCGCGCGACCGGCTGCGGGGCGTCGAGA
>JABFRY010000452.1 GCA_013140955.1 Acidobacteriota bacterium | reverse complement strand
CGCAAGACGTCCGACGTGCGGAGCCGGAGGCCTGGGGGCCGGCGGGGCGCGGCCAGGAACGGAAGGCGCGCTGCCAGCCGCGCACGAAGGTTCCGGCTGCGCAAAAAGCAAGAGGGGCGGACCCGAAAGCCCGCCCCTCGTCGTTCGGTGCGCCGTCGCCAGGCTAGCGGCGGGTGATGCCGTTCGGGAAGGCCACGTCCCAGTGTTCCTGGATGAGGCCGTCGTCCACCCGCACCATGTCGAACCGGTAGTACACCGTCTGGCGCGCGCTGTTGCCCGGGTCGGGCTCCGTGCGCTGGTCGAACTTCAGGTAGAAGTTGCCCGTGATGAGTTCCAGCGTCGGCGGCGTCACCCACTCGTCCTTGATCGGCTGCTTCTCGCGGTTGCTGAAGTTCTTGATGAAGTTGTCGCGCCCGCCAGGCACGTTCATGTTGTGCTGCATGTAGCCGGGGGCCATCGCCTGCATGGCCAGCTCCGTGTGCCCGTACTGCAGGATGTCCTTGAACTCGATGATGCCCAGGCGGCGCGTCTCCTGCTCGCGAGGCGACAGGTTCGTGGAGTGGTTGTAGACGCCGCCGCCGAGCAGCTTCGGACCGAAGTCGGTCTGGACCGTACGCCGCGCGCCGTCCCAGTGCTCCACGATCTTGCCGTCCGCAATGCGGAACAGGTCGAGGGTGTTGTACTTGAAGATCTTCGCGGGCTCGATCGGGTCGATGATGAAGTTGGCCCACATCAGGAACACGTACTCGTTCTTGGCGAACGCCACCTCGGGCCGCCCGGCGCGCTGCTCCGTGAAGTTCTGCAGCAGCTCGGGCCGCGTCCGCAGCGTCTGCACGAAGCCGTCACGACCCGCCGGCACGTTGGGATTGCGCGAGATGAAGTTCTCGGGCATGTAGTGCGACGCAATGTCGAGGTTGCCGCGCTGCATGATGTCGCGCCACCAGTCGTGCACCAGTTGCAGGTTCGCGCGCTCGGCCGGATTCATGGCATAGGACGTCTGCTGCGGCACCTGGTACTGCGCCGAGGCGGGCGCGGCCAGACCCACGCACAGGAACAACGCGGCCGGAATCAGTGCTCTTCTCATCGTCTACTCCCCCAGGACTGTCGGAACTGTCGGAACGCGGCGCATTATAGCCAATCCTTCCCGCTCCGCCCGCATGGCCGCAGGCGACGGCGCGGCCACGGTTTGTCGCACCGCTGTCGCGTCGTCGACAGGCGGGCGCAACACCTGGACCGTACAACCAATGGTGCGGACAGCCACGTGGTGCTGTGCTCGCACTTCGGTCAGACCTCTCGGGTGGCGTCGGAGCGACGCTCGCTCGACGACATCCCACACGATCTCACGCCAGGAGAGACTCCAGATGAACACGTTTCCCAGCCGCGCGAGGCTTGCCGTTGGCGGCATCCTCCTCGCGGGCGCCGTCGCGTCGGCCAGCGGCCTCCGCTTCTCCGACTTCACGCCCCTGGTGGCCTCGGCCGGCCCGACGGCCGACGAAGCCGTGCCTGTCACGTTCGGCAATCCCGCGTTCGAACAGGCGTCCATTGCCGACCGGACCTTCCAGCTGGGCGCGGGCGTGCCCAACTCGGGCAGCTGGGACATGCTGACCGTCAACGAGACGGGCCGGCACCGTGGCCGCTACCTCTTCACCGTCTTCGAGACCGGCCAGGCGGGCGTGCAGCGGCACGACCTGAAGACGGGCCTGGTCGAGACCGTGTGGTACAGCCCCGCGCCCGGGGGCCACGTGGCATTCGATGCGTCCTACTGGACGCCGTGGGGCACGTTCATCACGGCGGAAGAGAGCTGGTCGACGGCGGCCGGGGGCTCCACGAGCCCCTACGGGCGGCTGTTCGAGCTGAAGAACCCGCTCCAGGCCCCCGGGATCGTGGGCGTGCCGACGGCGGCGAGCAACCTGAACGCGGACTTCGTGCACCAGAACGTCATCCCGCGCACCTCGCACGAAGGCATTCAGTTCGACAGCGCCGGCAACATGTACTTCATCGACGAGCTCAATGGCGGCAACGTCTACAAGTACACGCCTGCGGCAAGCCTGAAGCGGGTGAAGGCGGGCCGGGCCGACTACTTCGCAGCGGGGCAGACCTTCGTGCTGCGCGTCGGTGACGGCAACACGCCAGACGCCACGGGCTCCTATCAGTGGGTGCCCTTCACGGACGGCACGGGCGCCGGTCTGCCTGGCGCCCTCACGATTACCGACACCAACGGCGTGACGTCGGTGGACGCGCGGAACACGACGAACCTGCCGGCGTTCAAGGGCACCGACTACCAGCGGCCGGAGGACCTCCAGATCCAGGTCGTGCGCGGGCGCGAGTACCTGTACATGGCCACGACCACCACGAACGAAGTCTATCGGCTGGACCTGCGCAACAAGGTGATCTCGGTCTTCGCCGATCGCAACACCATCGACCTGGCGACGGGTGCACCCGTGGACGTGGCACTCACCAGCCCCGACAACCTCGCCATCGACCACGAGGGCAACATCTACATCATCGAGGACCAGCCCGGTGGCGTCAGCGACGACATCTGGTTCGCGAAGGACCGGAACCGGGACGGCGATCTGCTCGACGCGGGTGAGGGACTGGCGCGCTGGGCATCGAACGGCACGCCCGGGTCGGAGTTCACCGGCCTCTACTTCGACCCGTTCAACAAGGGTCGCGCCTGGGTCAACATCCAGCACCCCTCGAGCGGCAACGACCGGACCATCGAGATCAGCCTGCCGGGCCGCCGGCACGGACACGATCACGACGGCGACCACTCCGAGTGCGACGACGACGACCACCGCAACGATCACCGCGACGACGACCGTCGGAACGACCGACGGGATGACGACCGGGACGATCGGCGGCGCTAGGGAATCCTCCGAGTCCGACACCCCAGCGTACCTGCAGGACACCGCGGGTACGCTGGGGGTCGGCCCGCGCACGGCGTCGGGCGCCCGGCGTCTGCGACAGGCGGCGCCAGCCCAGCGGTCAGCCAGGACGGAACAGGCGACACGCACCCGCGACCTGGGGTAGGCTCTCGCCCTGAGGCGCACGCCATGCGTTCAACCCGAGCCGTCGTCGTGGCCGCCTGCCTGGCGGCGTGCCTGGCCGCGCCGCCCCGCGCGGACGCCCAGGGGTCGGCGTCCTTCTATCCCGACAGCCTCACCGAACTGCGGACGGCCGCCGAGCAGGGCGATGCCGACTCGCAGGTCCTGATGGGCCGCCTCTACTTCGAGGGCGAGGGCGTGCCGCAGGACGATGCGGAAGCGCTCCGGTGGTGGCGCCTGGCCGCGGCCCAGAACAACCGGGACGCGCAGTTCCGCATCAGCTACATGTACGAGTACGGCCGTGGCGTGCCGCTGGACCTTGACGAGGCCATCCACTGGTACCGGCTGGGCGCCGCACAGGGCGACGAGCTGGCGCAATTCAACCTGGGACGGATGTACTACACGGGGCAGGGCGTGCCGCAGGACTTCGCCGAAGCCGCGCGGTGGTGGCGGATGGCCGCGCGTCTGCACAACCTCGTCGCGCAGTTCAATCTCGGCGTGATGCACGAGACCGGGCGTGGCGTGCCGCAGGACGACGTGCGCGCCTACATGTGGTTCAGCCTCTCGACCGCCGCCTCGTCCGACGAGGACTGGGTCCGGCGACTCGCCTATCGCGACGCGGTGGGCGCCCGTCTCACGGCAGACCAGCGCGCCCGGGCCGAGACGCTGGCCACGGCGTGCCGCGCATCCGGCTTCCTCGACTGCGGCGACTGAACCGGCCGCCGCCGCCATTCCTCTGCGGGACGGGCGTCAGTCCAGGCCGCGACGCACGAGCAGCGGGCGGACGTCGGGCTCGCGTCCCGTGAAGGCGCGGTACTGGTCCATGGCGTCCACCGACCCACCCCGCGACAGGACGACGCGTCGCAGGTGGTCGCCATTCTCACGGGTGAGACCCCCGTTGGCCTTGAACCACTCCACCGAGTCGGCGTCGAGCACCTCGGCCCAGATGTAGGAGTAGTAGCCGGCCGAATAGTCGTTCGAGAACACGTGGAGGAAGTAGGTGCTGCGGTAGCGCGGCGGCACCTGCTCGAGGGCCACGCCGGCCGCGCGCAAGGCGGCTTCCTCGAACGCGGCCACGCCCTCGGGTGCGGGCACCGCGTCGGGCGGCAGGCGGTGCCCGCACCCG
>JABFRY010000481.1 GCA_013140955.1 Acidobacteriota bacterium | reverse complement strand
GAAGTACCCGAAGTCGGCCGTCTGCTCGAGGGGTGCGGACAGCTTCTCGCTGTCCGCGATACAGAGCGCGACATTCCGTTCGCGCAGCCTCGCAAAGACCTCGTCGTCGAACCACGAGGCATGACGGAACTCCAGCGTCGCCCGCGCGTCATGGGGAAGCGACTCGAGGAAGGCGTCGAGCAGCGGCAGGTCCTTCCTGAGATACGGCGGCAGCTGAAAGAGCAGCGCCCCACGCTGCGCCCCGAGCGTCGAGGCCACCTCGAGGAACTGCCGCACGCTGTCTCCGCAGTCGCGGAGGCGCGCGTCGTGGGTGATGCGCTTGGGAGCCTTGAGGGTGATCCGGAAGTGTCCGGGAGTCGCGCGCAGCCAGCCCTCGAGCAGGGCGGGGGTGGGCATCCGGTAGAACGTGTAGTTGATCTCGACCGTCGGGAAGCGCTCGGCGTAGAAGGGCAGCATCTTGGCGGCCGGAAAGCGCTCGGGATAGAACGACCCCCGCCATTCCGGATAGTTGTAGCCGGACGTTCCAATCCAGATCGCCATCGCCGCTCGTCTCCCGCTCCCCGGGGCGCCACCTGTGGCGACGTGCCTGGCCGGCCGGCCGGGAAAGTTGCTACAGTCTAGGCCATGGCGCCGTTGGCCCGCGTGTCGGTCGTCCTGCTGCTCGTCACCCTCGCCTGTGGCCGGGCACCGGAGACGAGGGAGTATGCCCTGCAGGGCCAGGTGCTGGCGGTGCGGCCGGAGCGCCGGGAGATCGTGATCCGACACGAGGACATCGAAGGGCTCATGCAGGGCATGATCATGCCGTTCCCCGTCCAGGACGTGTCGCTGCTCGACGGCCGCATCCCGGGCGACCTGGTGAGCGGCACGCTCGTGGTGAGCGACACGGGGGCGGCCTACCTGTCCACGTTGGTACGTACCGGACATCAGGACCTGCCGGACGCGCAAGGGGCCGCTCCGGCCGCCACCGACGCCGCGCAGGGGTCCGCGGTGCCGTCGCCTGCCGCCGACGGCGCGCCGGACACGGTCCACTCGGGACACTGAGCCCTCCGGACGCCGGGCTGTCCTCATGTCTCGCCGCCCTGGACCGCTCCCCAGCCACGCCCGCATCGTGCCGCCGCGCGTGCCCTTCACCCCTGCCGAGCAGCGCCTCGTGCACCGGCTCAACACGCCGTCAGCCGTACAGGCGTGGCTGAACGGCCTGGCCTACAACGCCGAAGACCACGGAGAGACCCTTCGCAGCTTCCGGTCCGTCGTGGCCGCCGGCTCCGCCCACTGTCTCGAGGCAGCCCTCGCCGCAGCGACGGTGCTCGAGCAGCACGGGTTTCCGCCGCTCCTCCTCAGCTTCGAATCGATCGACCTGCTGGACCACGTGATCTTCGTGTACCGCGGTCGCCGCGGCTGGGGATCGATCGCCCGGTCGCGAGACCCCGGACTGCACGGTCGCCGCGCCGTCTTCTCCACGCCGCGCGCATTGGCGCTGAGCTACTTCGATCCGTACGTGGATGGCGAGGGCTGCATCAAGGCCTATACCGTCGTCAGCCTCGGGGTGCTGGGCGCCTACGACTGGCGCCTCTCGAGGCGAAACGTCTGGGCGGTGGAACGCATGCTGCTCGACCTGCCCCACCGCCCCATCCGGTACTCCGCGGCCAGGCTGGCGCGGCTGCGCGCCGAGTATGCCGCCCGTCGCGCGCAACTGGGCGCCAAGCCCTGGCGGCACTACCGCGGGCGGGAACGCTGGGCGCCGCTTCCGGCCGAGTTCCGGCATCGCGGCTAGCCCGGTGCGCCACGGCGCCAGCAGGACGATTCGGCTGAGCCGCGTGCGCGAAATCGCGGCACCACGGACGCGCGGTCAGTCGAGGTCGATGTCCCGGGTGGGCCTGGCCAGTGGCTCCCTCGATGCCTGGCGAAGCGCTTCCTCGAACCGCTTGTCGAGTGCGTCGCCCTTCGACTTCTCCTGCTCGACCGACCGCTCGAAGATGGCCTCGCGCCGCTCGGCTTCGGCACGGAGAAACGCCGCGGCATCCTCGAGGGAGGGACGCCCTTCGCGGGCTGGTGCATGGTGCGACACGACCCGGCCGAGGTGCAGGTCGACCACGAGGGTCGCCTGACAGCAGGGGCAGACAATCTCCAGCTCGCTCGTCAGCTTCGCCACGGCATTCTCCTGAATGCGCCTATGATACCGGTGACCGGGGAGGTCGTCTCGGCCACCTCGCCCGCAGTGTCTCACGATGACCGACTCCCACTGGCGCACGCTCCGCGTCGCCACGTACAACATCCACCGGTGTCGGGGTCTTGACGGACGTACGAGCCCCGCACGGATTGCCGACGTCATCCGGGAGATCGAACCTGACGTCATCGCCCTGCAGGAAGTCGTCGGCGCCAGCGCGCATGCTGCCGGGCATGCCGAGGAACTCGGCGCACTGCTCGGCATGGGGTGGGTCATGGCGCCCGCGCGCCACCTGCGGGGGGCGCTGTTCGGCAACGTGGTCCTGAGCCGGTTTCCCATCGTGCACCACACGCAGCACGACCTGTCGTGGAAGACGTGCGAGCCACGGTGCTGTCAGCGCGTGGACATCGCGATGGGATCGGACACCCTGCACCTGTACAACGTGCATCTCGGCACGGCCCTGCTCGAACGACGCCACCAGGCGGGACGCCTGAGCGCGATCGTCCACGATCATCGCGTGGGCGTACCGAAGATCGTCCTGGGCGATTTCAACGAGTGGACGAAGGGCCTGGCGACCGAGGTGCTGTCGAGCAAGCTGCAGAGCATCGACCTCACGCAGCATCTGCGGCGGAAGAAGACCTACCCGGGCGTCTTCCCCCTCCTGCATCTCGATCACATCTACTACGAAGGATCGGTCGAAGTGGAGGGGCTCGAACTCCCGCGCACGCGCCGCTCCCTCATGGCATCGGACCACCTGCCGCTGGTCGCGAACCTGCGCGTCAGGTTCTGATGCGGGCGCCGCTGCGCGGCCGGTGTACGTAGCGAGGGCGCCGCTGCGCGGCCGGTGTACGTAGGAAGGGCGCCGCTACGCGGCCGGTGTACGTAGCAAGGGCGCCGCTGCGCGGCGCCCTTGGGGCGGGATGTCTCTCGTGAGACGGGGCCGAAGACGGCGGTCAGCCTTCTTCCTCGTACTCCTCTTCCTCGATGAGCACGTGCCGCGTGGGAGGCCGCAGAGCCTCGCGGAAATCGTAGAGCGGCAAGCTGCTCACGTGGATTGGGTTGAGACAGGTATTACCCTTCTGCTCGACCACCACGGTGACCGGGCTCCCTTCCACGCCCTCTCGAAACGTGAGACGGCAGCCACAGGCGAGCCGCGCGTGCGTGAAGCCCTTCAACATGCGGCGATCATACTACAGCAGCGCCTTGATCTCCCGCTCGAACTGTTCCTTGGTACCGATCCCGGAGTGCTTCTTGTGAATCACACCGTCCCGGCCAATGAACACCGATACAGGAATGCCCCACAGCGGACCGTAGGCCTCCTGCACGTCCTCGCGGCCGTTGCCGACCAGCACCGGGTAGTTGATCGCGTACTCGGCGGCATAGGGCCTGAGCTGCTCGACGGTGTCGTCGACCGAGAGGCCGAGAACCACCAGGTCGTCGGCGTACTGCGTCTGCAGTTCGACCAGCGCGGGAATCTCCGCCTTGCAGGGGCCGCACCACGTCGCCCAGAAGTTGAGGAGGATGACCTTGCCCTTGAACGACGCGAGCGACACATCCACGCCGTTCATGTCCTTCAGCGTGAAGCCCAGCTGGGCAGGGCTCCCGGCGGCATTGGCGTCCTCCGCGGCATCGACCGCTGCGGCGATCTCCGCCTCGGTGGGGACGCCGGCGGGCGCCGTTCCGCTGCCGCCGTTTCCGGGCGACAGGAGCAGCACGACCAGGACCAGCCCGACGGCACCTGTGGCGATCCACGCCACGGTCCGTCCGTAGCCCGAAGGGGGACCCGGCTGGGGTCCGTCGGATGTCTCGACGGGTTCGGGGTGTTCGCTCTGCATGGTCACGTCAGTCTCCCCTCCTGGTATCGGGCTCTCGGCGAGCGGTCATTGTACTTCGGGGTCGGCGTACTTCGGGGTCGGCGTACTTCGGGGTCGGCGTACTTCGGGGTCGGCACGCGGGGGCGTCCGACCGATGCCTCGCGTGCCTGGACGTGCAGACCCTGCCCGCC
>JABFRY010000513.1 GCA_013140955.1 Acidobacteriota bacterium | reverse complement strand
GGACCGCACCGAGCAGGCGGAGCACCGGCTCGCGCTCCTGCTCATCACGCACGACTTCGGTGTCATCGCGGAGATGGCCACACGCGTCGCGGTGATGTACCGGGGACGGATCGTGGAACAGGGTGACGTGCGGCAGGTTCTCCGCGCACCGGCGCACGAGTACACGCGGCGCCTGCTGGCAGCGGTGCCTGGCTCCGAGGCGCTGGCCGGGGGGGCGCGATGACGCCACTCCTCGATGTCCGCCACCTGGTGAAACACTTCCCGCAGCGACAGGGACTCCTGCGCGCACCGACCTTCGTGAAGGCCGTCGACGACGTCAGCTTCACGATCGACACGGGCGAGATGTTCGGTCTCGTCGGCGAATCGGGCAGCGGCAAGAGCACGACCGGCCGCTGCATCCTCCGGCTGCTGGAACCCACGTCGGGACAGGTCCTGTTCCGGGGCGAGGACGTCCTGTCCTTCGACGCCGCGCGGATGCGGGCAGCTCGGCGCGACATGCAGATCGTCTTTCAGGATCCGTACTCGTCCCTCAACCCGCGCATGCGTGTGGGGGCGATCGTCGAGGAACCGCTGGTCATCCACGGTCTGGGCAACAGCGCCGACCGACGGGCCCGCGTCGCGGAACTGCTGGCGCTGGTGGGGCTCGATCCGGACCACACGAGCCGGTATCCCCACGAGTTCAGCGGCGGGCAGCGGCAACGCATCGGCATCGCGCGGGCACTGGCGCTCAATCCTGCCCTCGTGATCGCCGACGAGGCGGTCTCCGCCCTCGACGTCTCGGTGCAGGCGCAGGTCGTGCACCTGCTGCTCGAACTGAAGGAGCGCCTGCGCCTCACGTACCTGTTCATTGCCCACGATCTCCGCCTCGTCCGGCACATCTGCGACCGCGTGGCCGTGATGTACCGCGGCCGGATCGTCGAGATCGGGCAGACCGTGGCCGTGTTCGCCAATCCGACGCACCCCTACACGCAGGCGCTGCTGAGCGCCGTTCCCCTCCTCGACCCGGATGCGCCAAGAACCAGGCACGTGCTGGATCCGGACACGGTGGACTGGAGTGTGCCGCTCAGGGAGGTTGGGACCGGACATCAGGCGGCGGTATAGTGCTGCCGCGTTCGGCGGGTCGGGCGGATCAGGCGGCCTGCAGCACGTCCTTCTCCACCTGGCCGTCCCGCAGGTGCACCGCGCGTCGAGCGTGGGCGGCGATGTCGGCCTCGTGCGTCACGAGCACGATGGTGTTGCCCGCCTCGTGCAGACGGGCGAAGAGCCCCATGATCTCGATGCCAGTCTTCGAATCGAGATTCCCCGTGGGCTCGTCGGCGAGCAGGATGGAGGGGTTGTTCACCAGGGCCCTGGCTATGGCCACCCGCTGGCGCTGGCCGCCGGACAGCTCATTCGGCCTGTGGGCCAATCTCGCCCCGAGCTCGACGCCCTCGAGCGCGGCGGTGGCCCGCGCCGTCCGCTCACGGGCAGGGACGCCGGCATAGACGAGCGGGAGTTCGACGTTCTGGAGGGCGCTGGCCCGGGGGAGGAGATTGAACGTCTGGAAGACGAACCCGATCTCCTCGTTCCTGATTCGCGCCAGCTCGTTGTCATTCATCTCGCCGACCTGCTTGCCGTTCAGCAGGTAGCTGCCGCGACTGGGCGTGTCCAGACAGCCAATAAGGTTCATCAGCGTGGACTTGCCCGAGCCGGACGGGCCCATGATCGCGATGTACTCGCCCCGCTCGACGCTCAGCGACACGCCGCGCAGGGCGTGGATTTCTTCGGACCCCATCGTGTAGGTCTTCCAGAGGTCCACGGTCTCGATCAGCGCCATGTGAAGCCCATACGTGGTGAGCAAGGACGACGTTCCGCCGCCCGGTTCGTGCTGCCCGGTTCGTGCTGGCCCTGCCCAGCGCTGGTCTGCCGGGGTGCCGGCTTTCCGGAGGGCTGGCCCTCCTGACTGCCACCCTCCCTAGTGCTCGTCCTGGTACTGCTCCTTCAGACGGGCAACCACCGCGGGGTCCGCCAGGGTCGTAGTGTCGCCGATGGCCCGACCCTGGGCGATGTCGCGCAGCAGGCGGCGCATGATCTTGCCCGAGCGGGTCTTCGGCAGATCGGCGGAGAAGATGATGTCGTCCGGCCGGGCAATTGCCCCGATCTTCTTGACGACGTGCTCCTTGAGCTCGGCCACGAGAGCCTCCCCGCCCTGCAGTCCGTCGCGCAGGGTCACGAAGGCCGCCACCGCCTGCCCCTTGATCTCGTGCGGACGGCCCACGACGGCGGCCTCGGCCACCTTCGGGTGGTCGACGAGCGCACTCTCGACCTCCATGGTGCCGATGCGGTGCCCGGCCACGTTCAGCACGTCGTCCACGCGTCCGAGCACCCAGAAGAACCCATTCGGATCCCGCTTCGCGCCGTCCCCGGTGAAGTAGACATCCGGCGTCCAACGACTCCAGTACTGCGTGACGAACCGCTCCGGATCTCCGTAGATGCCCCTGAGCATGGCGGGCCAGGGCCGCGTGAGGGCCAGCAGTCCTCCGCCCACCTCGACGACGTCTCCCGCGTCGGTTCTCAGCTCCGCGCGGATGCCGGGGAAGGGCCGTGTCGCCGACCCCGGCTTGACCGTCGTGATGCCGGGAAGGGGCGTGATCATGATGGCGCCGGTCTCGGTCTGCCACCACGTGTCCACCACGGGACAGCGTTCGCCTCCGATGTGCCGGTAGTACCAGACCCAGGCTTCCGGATTGATGGGTTCGCCGACCGACCCCAGCAGACGCAGGCTCGAGAGATCGCGGCGGGCGGGCCACTCGTTCCCCCACCGCATGAACGCGCGAATCGCCGTCGGGGCGGTGTAGAAGATCGTCACCCCGTAGCGCTCGACGAGCTCCCAGAAGCGGTCCTTGGCCGGCCAGTCGGGGGCGCCCTCGTACATGAGCACCGTGGCGCCATTGGCGAGCGGCCCGTACACGACGTAGCTGTGCCCGGTCACCCAGCCGATGTCCGCGGTACACCAGTACACGTCGTCTTCCTTGATATCGAACACCCACTTCGTCGTCGCGTAGGTGCCGACCAGGTAGCCGCCCGTCGTGTGCACGATGCCCTTCGGCTTCCCGGTGGTGCCCGAGGTGTAGAGGATGTACAGCATGTCCTCCGCATCCATGGCCTCGGGCTCGCACGTGTAGGAGGCCTCCTGCATCAGCCGGTGGTACCAGTGATCGCGGCCTTCCTTGACGTGCACCGGCACCGGCGCGCCGTGGAGCCGGTTGACGACGACCACGTGCTGAATGGACGGCGTGCCCTCCAGCGCCTCGTCGGCCATCTGCTTGAGCGGCACGACCTGCCCGCGGCGCCAGCCGCCGTCGGCCGTGACGAGCACGCTGGCCTGGGCGTCGTTGATGCGGTCGCGAAGGGACTCCGCGCTGAAGCCTCCGAACACCACCGAGTGCACGGCGCCGATGCGGGCACAGGCCAGCATGGCGATCGCCAGCTCCGGAATGAGGGGGAGGTAGATGGCGACGCGATCGCCACGCGCGACGCCGAGCGACTTGAGCACGTTGGCGAACTGGCTGACCTGTCGATAGAGGTCGAAGTACGTCAGCGTGCGTCGTTCGCCCGGCTCGCCTTCCCAGATGAGTGCGGCCTTGTTGCGCCTCGGTCCCCGAACGTGCCGATCCACGCAGTTGACGCTCGCATTGAGGGTGCCCCCGACGAACCACCTGGCGTGCGGGGGATTCCACTCGAGCACCTGCGTCCAGGGGCGCGACCATTCCAGCTCCGACGCGAACGACGCCCAGAAGGCCTCGGGATCGGCATCGGCACGCGCGTAGACAGCCTCGTCGTTCACGTTCGCCTGTCGGCGGAACGCGTCGGTGGGGGCAAACGTGCGGTCTTCCTGGAGGAGATCGGCGAGTTCGGCGGGCGGCTTGGTCTCGGACATAGGCGACCAAGAATACACCGCGCACCCGGAGGGTCGAGCGACGGGAGGGCCTCTCTGGCGCCGGCCTCAGGGGCGAGGCCGCTCGGGCTGCGGCGCCCGGAGCGTAGCGGGCGGGCCTGGCGGCAGGCGGCACCCGGCAGGGCCCGCGGGGGCCCGGCCGGGAGTCAGCCGCGGGTCAGTCGTAGTACTCGCGACCCAGGTGCGTGATGAGCTCTTCGCCCATCATGTAGCGCAGCGTGTTCTTCAGCTTCATGAGCTGGATGAACAGGTCGTGCTCCGGGTAGACCTCCGGGGCGTGCATCGGGTTCTTGAAGTAGAACGACAGCCACTCCTGGATGCCCGACATCCCCGCGCGCTTGGCCAGGTCGAGGAACAGCGCCGAGTCGAGCACGATGGGTGCGGCCAGGATGCTGTCGCGGCAGAGGAAGTTGATCTTCAGCTGCATCGGATAGCCGAGCCACCCGACCAGATCGATGTTGTCCCACCCTTCCTTGTTGTCGCCGCGGGGGGGATAGTAGTTGATTCGCACGACGTGACAGAGGTCGGCGTACAGCTCCGGATAGAGGTGGGGCTGGAAGATGAAGTCGAGCGCGGACTTCTTGCTCTCCTCCTTCGTCTTGAAAGACTCAGGGTCGTCGAGCACCTCGCCGTCGCGATTGCCGAGGATGTTGGTCGAGTACCAGCCGCGCACGCCGAGCAGGCGGGCCTTCAGCCCCGGGGCAATCACCGTCTTGATCAGCGTCTGGCCGGTCTTCATGTCGTTGCCGGCCAGGGGCGAGCCGTGCTTCGCGGCCAGCTCGAGCATCGCAGGCACGTCCGCCGTCAGGTTCGGCGCGGCGTTGGCGAACGGAATGCCCTCGCGCAGCGCTGCGTAGGCGTAGACCATGCTGGACGGGATGGAGACGTCGCTTTCGTCGAGAGCCTTCTCGAACGACTCGATGGTCGCGTGTGCGGGGGTCTCCTTCATGTAGACCTCCGTGCTGCCACACCAGACCATGACCAGCCGATCGCAGCCGTTGCGCTCCTTGAAGCCGCGGATGTCCGCGATCACCTGCTCGGCGAGGTCCTTCTTGTTCCGGCCCTTCTTCACGTTTGGGCCGTCGAGCCGCTTCACGTAGCGCTGGTCGAAGACCGCGGACATCGGGCGCACGGCCTCGAGCTCGTCCCTGACCTGGTCCAGGAGCGACTGCTCGACGACGCCGGCTGTCCGGGCCGCCGCGTAACAGTCCTCTTCGAAGATGTCCCAGCCGCCGAACACGAGGTCGTCGAGGCCCGCGAGCGGAACGAACTCCTTGATGCGTGGTGTCCGGTTCTCGGTGCGCTTGCCCAGCCGGACGGTGCCCATCTGCGTCAGCGACCCGATGGGCTGCGCGATTCCCTTGCGGATGGCCAGCACGCCGGCAATCGTCGTGGTGCTCACGGCACCGAGACCGACGAGCAGGATACCGAGCTTTCCACGCGCAGGGGCTATTTGAAGTGGTGAAGTCACAATCGCTGACTATATCATGGGCAAATTCGACCAATGTTCCTGCGCAGAGCGAGTAAGACCGACCCGTTACCCGTCACCATGAGCGGCGTCCGCATGGGCGAGCGGCTGCTGCAGATTGGCATCGACGATCGCACGCTGCCCGGTGCAATCGCCGCGAAGGTGGGCCTGAGCGGCACGGTGGTGATGGCCGTGAAGGACGAGCGCGAGGCGGTGCTCGCCCGCCAGGCCGCGAGCGACGCGGGCGTGCTGGCCGACGTGCAGGTGGGACGACTGCCCTCGGTCGACGCGCCCGACGACGCCTTCGACCTCGCCGTGATCCACAGTATGAGGGGGCTGCTCGCCGGATGGGGCGAGCCGGAGCGGCTGGCGCTGATTCGGGAATGCCGCCGTGTGCTGCGCCCGGGAGGCCGGATCATGGTCGTGGAGTCCGGACCGCGCGAGGGGTTGACGGCCTGGCTCCGGCCGCACCGGGAGAACGAGTCGTACGTCGCCGCGGGCGGCAGCGTCGCGGCCCTCGAAGCCGGCGGCTTCAGGCCCGTCCGGCTGCTCGCCGAGCGCGACGGCTACCGATTCGTCGAGGGTCTCAGGACCGGCGAGTAACCGAGACGCCCGGCCCGCGGGTGTCATCCCGCCAGGTCACCGCTTCCGTGCGGCGCCTGGCAGGGCCGCAAGCGGCAGTTCGCGTCAGGCAGGGCTTTTGCTGACCGCCCGGCCGGGTTCACCTGCGGCCCGAGCCGCCACTCGTCGAGCCGTGTCCCGGGAGGCGCCTGTGCGGAAGTATCTGCTCCTGACGGCGTGCGCACTGCTGCTGCTTCCCGATCTCCGTGGCCGGGCCCAGGTCGAGGTGCCGTTCCGTGGAGGCGTGGAGGTGGTCAACGTCACGGTCACCGTCACCGACCCAGGGGGGGAGTTCCTGGGCGACCTCACCCGCGACGACTTCGCGGTGTACGAGGACGGCCAGCCCCAGCCGCTCACCGAGTTCAGCGCCGAGCGTGTGCCCGTGAGTCTCGGGCTGCTGCTCGACGCGAGCAGCAGCATGAACATGGGCCGGATGCGGGTGGCCAGGGCGGCGGTGGATCGGCTGGCCACCAGCCTCCTCCACCCCGACGACGAGCTCTTCCTCGTGGCCTTCTCCACGACGGCACGCCTGCTTCAACCGTGGACGACGGACCGGCGACAGTTGCGTCAGGCGCTGGAGGAGATGGACCCGGGCGGCGCGACAGCCCTGCTCGACGCGCTGGCCGATTCGCTGCCCCTCGCGACCGAAGGCCGGCACGCGAAGAAGGTGCTGCTCCTGCTGTCGGACGGGAACGACACGGCCAGCAACGTGCCCGAACGGGTACTGCGCGAGCGGCTGCGCGATACCGACGTCCTCGTGTACGCGCTCGGGATCGACAGCAGCAGCTCGCCGGGCGCCAGGCTCAGGGCCCCAGGGAGACGGGCGCCGTTTCCCGTGCCCCTGCCGTTTCCGGGAGGCGGCCCCAGGAGGCGCTTGCCCTTCCCCCAGATCACCGGCCAACAGGGCCGACCCTGGCAGGGCAACCGAGCACCCTCTGTCGACGCGGATGCCCTCAGGCGCCTCACCGATGACACGGGCGGTCGCACCGAGATCCTGCGGGACATCGGTGAACTCGACGCGGCCGTGAGCCAACTGGCCGACGAACTGAGTCGACAGTACTTCCTGGCGTACGAGCGCCCCGCCACCAGCGGCGCCGGGTGGCACGACATCCGTGTGGAGGTGCACAGACGCGGCGCGATCGTGCGGGCACGCCGGGGCTACCGCGCCTCCTGATATCATCCAGACCTCGTGTCGACGTTCCTCGTAGCCCTCGGGCTCAGCCTGGTGGGCGGCTTTCTCGGCCTGCTCGTCGCGTCGGGCGTGCTCCTCATCAGCGATGCCACCCGCGCGAAGCTCGTGCCATGGCTGGTCAGCTACGCTGTGGGCGCACTCCTGGGCGTGGCGCTGCTCGCGATCCTGCCGAACACGCTCGAAGAGCTGCCCGCGCCGGCCGTGTTCACGACGCTGCTCGCCGGCATCCTCCTTTTCTTCCTGCTCGAGAAACTCGTGCTGTGGCGACACTGCCACACCAGCGACTGCGAGGTGCACGACAGCAGCGTCCTGCTGGTGCTGGTGGGTGACGGCTTCCACAACTTCGTGGACGGCGCCGTCATCGCGGCGGCCGTCATGACGTCGGTTCCGCTCGGTCTGAGCACCGCGCTGGCGGTGGCCGCACACGAGATCCCCCAGGAACTCGGCGACTTCGCCATCATGCTCCACGCCGGATACTCGCGCTCGCGGGCACTGGCCCTCAACGCACTGTCGGCGGGCGCAAGCGCCCTCGGTGCCGTGGTAGCGCTCATGGCATTCGAGTTCGTCCCTCGGATCCTGCCCTACTTCCTCGTCCTGGCGGCCGCCAGCTTCCTCTACGTGGCCATGGCCGACCTGATTCCTGGCCTGCACCGCGGCCGAACGGATGCCGGCTCACTCAGGCAGGTCCTCCTCATCGCCGCCGGCATCGCGACGATGGTCGTGCTCTGAAGCCATTCACGTCCACCGACGTGGACGGTCCGACGGCCACGCCCCCCGTCTGCGAGCCCCCCGCACAGGTGCGGCTGGCAGCACTCTTGCCCCGCGGGTGAGGGCGCGCGCCGCGCGCGCTTACCCACAGGAGGATGCGCATGTCTGCCTACACACTGCTGGTTGTCGTGTTGCTCGGGGTCGCCGCACCAGGATTCGCCGCCGAGCGCGAGGCGCTGCAGGTCTACAAGGATGCCGCCGCCGAGATCCGTCGATACCCGCTCTTCACCATCTACGACTCGGTCCAGGTGCAGCTGGGTGACGGCGTGGTCACGCTCACGGGCAAGGTCACGCAGCCGTTCAAGCGGAACGCCATCGCGAGGCGTGTGGCGGCCGTCGAGGGCGTCTCCCGCGTGGTCAACCGCATCGAGGTCCTGCCGGTCTCCCGGTTCGACGACGCGCTGCGACTGCAGGTCGCGCGCGCGATCTACCGAAATCCAACCTTCGCGACCTATGGGTCGATGGTGAACCCGCCCATCCATGTCATCGTGGAACGGGGCCGCGTCACGCTCGAGGGCGTGGTGCGCACGGAGGGCGACCGCCTGCTGGCGCATTCCCTGGCCGGCTTCGTAACGGCGTTCTCCATCACCAACGCGCTCCAGACGGAAGCCGAGGCCAGGGACGCGCTGGAGAACGTGAGCTGAGGCGGGACGGCAATCAGGCGCGAGGGGCCGTCTCGACGTGGCGGCCCTTCCGCATGATCCACAGCAGGACGAGACCGAAGGCCAGGGCTGCCGCGAGGATGCTGGCTCCGAACAGGAGCAGGGTGGAATAGAGGATCGAGTCCGCCTCCAGGCGGACGTCGATGGCGACGGGCTCCCCGGAGAGGCGGGCCCGCAGCGGCTGCTCCCACGACAGGATGTTGCCCCGCTCGATCTCGCGCGAGGGCGCATTGTGAAACGGGATGCGGCTGGGCAGGTGCATCCGGAACGCCACCAGCTCCTCTCCGGTCCACCCGACATTCCCCACCTCGCGGCCGGCTGCCGGACCCACGTGCTGCTCGAACCGGAACAGGTCGTCCATCGGTCCGAAGCGGTACGACGACCAGGAGAAGGCCTGGGCCCCCGCGAGCCGGTTCACGTCGTCCACCTCGAGCGTCACGCCGATGAAGAGGCGACCGTCCCGGACGGACGTGCGAACGGCGTCGACCTCGACCCCCGGCGCCTCGAAGTCGCGCCGCACCTGGTCGAGATCGATCTCCGCGTCCGGGTCGAGCGGCAGATCGAAGCCCCGGAGCGCCACGAGGGCTGGCGTCGATGCCCAGAGCGTGACGTCAGCCGAGCCATCGAGCGAGAGGTAGATCTCTTCCTCGTACTCGTACTCCCTGCCGGCGAGTGGACCACAGCCCGCGAGAGTACCAGCCAGGCACAGGACCAGGACCGACCACGCGATGCGGGAGAGGAACGAAGGCGCCATGAACCCCAATGATATTCTCACGCGCATGGCCTCCCGGACCCTGTTCCTCATCGACGGCAGCTCCCAGATGTACCGCGCGTACCACGCGTTCCGCGGCAAGGGGCTCTCGAACCAGGAGGGCCACGCCACCCACGCGGTCTACGTCTTCGTCACGATGCTGCGCAAGCTGATCGCCGACCATCAGCCCACCCACATCGCGGCGTCGTTCGACCTGGCGGGACCCACGTTCCGGGACGAGATTTCCACCGACTACAAGGCCACGCGGGCCGCGATGCCCGACGACCTCGCGGAGCAGATCGCGTGGGTGCACGAGGCCTGCGAGGCGCTCGGGGTACCCATCCTGACGGCCCCGGGCTTCGAGGCCGACGACGTGATCGGCACGGTTGCGGCGAGGGCCGCGGACGCCGGCTTCGACGTGGTGATCGTGTCGATCGACAAGGACTTCTTCCAGCTGGTGGGCGACAAGGTTTCGATCTACGACCCCCGGGACGAGGGCGCGTGGTTCGACGCCGAGGGCGTGAAGGCGAAGTTCGGGGTCGCGCCCGGGCAGGTCGCGGACGCCCTGGCCCTCATCGGCGACACCAGCGACAACGTCGCCGGGGTGCCGGGCATCGGCCGCAAGGGCGCCATCGAACTTCTGACGACGTGGGGGAGCCTCGACGCCCTGCTCGCCCATGCCGGCGAACTCACGCAGAAGAAGTACCGCGAGGGACTGCTCGCGCACCGTGACGAGGCCTTGCGGAGCCGGCAGCTTGTGACGATTCGCACCGACGTGCCCCTCACCCTCGACTTCGAGGCCCTTCAGTTCCGAGGCGCCGCGCGGGACCGCTGCTACGACCTGTTCTCGCGGCTGGCGTTCCGGTCCCTGGTCACCGAGTTCGCGCCCACGGCCGCCTCGATCGACACGGACTACACGCTCGTCACGACGCCGGCGGCACTCGACGCGCTCGCCGACGCCTTGCGCCGGGCGGGAACGTTCGGCGTGCGCGTGCTCACCGACGATCCGTCGCCGATGCGGGCGGCCGTCGTGGGCATCGCGGTGTCCACCGGCCCGCACCAGGCCCGGTATGTGCCCTTCGATGCGCCCTCGGGCCAGGGCCGGTCCGGCGATCTGCTCGCCGAGCCGGGGCCATCAGGACGGGTGGACCCGGCACTCGCGCTCCGGGTGCTGGGGCCGGTGTTGTCGGACCCGGCGCTCCGGAAGGTGGGTCACGATCTCAAGAACGACGCCGTGGTTTTGGCCCGGCACGGGGTCGCGCTCGAGGGGCTTGCCTTCGACACCATGCTGGCCAGCTACCTGCTCGATGCCACGCGCACGGGACATCCCCTCGAGGACGTGGCGCTCGAACACGTGGGCTACCGGGCCACGTCGGAGGAATCGCTCCGAGGACGCGGGGTCCGGGCGGCCGGCCTGGCCGACCTGTCGCCAGACGCGACCCTGGTGTTCGCAGGCGAGCGCGCGGACCTCCCGCTCCAGCTGGCGACCATGCTGGACCCGATGCTGGCGACGTCGGGCCTCGACACCGTATTCGCGGAGATGGAGCTGCCGCTCGTGCCGGTCCTGGCCGCCATCGAGCAGGCGGGCATCCTGCTCGACGCCACGGCGCTGGCCGCGCAGTCGCGCCACGTGGAGGAGGCGCTGGCGCGGTACCGCGGGCAGATCGTGGAGATGGCCGGGGAGGACTTCAACATCAACTCGCCCAAGCAGCTCGGCGAGATCCTCTTCGAGAAGCTGAAGCTGCCGGCCTTGCGCAAGACCGGTAAGACACGCTCGGCATCCACGGCGGTGGAAGTGCTCGAGGAGCTGGCCCTCACGCACGACCTTCCCCGTCTCATCCTGGAGTGGCGGGGCCTGCACAAGCTCAAGAGCACCTACATCGACGCGCTGCCCCTGCTCGTCCATCCCTCCACCGGCCGGGTGCACACGAGTTTCAACCAGGCCGTCGCGGCGACGGGGCGGCTGAGCAGCTCGGACCCCAACCTGCAGAACATCCCGATCCGCACCGACCTCGGGAGGGAGATTCGGAGGGCCTTCATCGCCGCCCCCGGCCATCTCCTCGTTTCAGCGGACTACTCGCAGATCGAACTGCGGGTCCTGGCACATCTGGCCGGCGAGGATGCGCTCATCGCCGCCTTCCGGGCCGGGGAGGACATCCACGACCGGACCGCCGCGGGCGTCTTCGGCGGGGACAGCGGACTGAGCGCCCACGAACTGCGCAGGCGGGCGAAGATCATCAACTATGCGGTCCTGTACGGGAAGACAGCCTTCACCCTGTCCCGCGACATGGGCGTGTCGAAGGAGGCGGCGCAAGCGTTCATCGACGCCTACTTCTCAGGATTTCCCCGCGTGCGCGAGTTCATCGAGCGAACCCTTGCGGAGGCGCGCGCCAGCGGTGAGGTCCGCACCCTGTTCGGCCGGCGCCGGCTCGTCCCGGAACTGAACAGCCGCAACGGGCAGATGCGATCGGCGGCCGAACGGGTGACGGTGAACATGCCGATCCAGGGTACGGCGGCCGACATCCTGAAGCGCGCGATGATCGACCTCCACGCGGCCATTCCGTCCGCAGGGCTGGGCGCGCGCATGATCCTGACCGTGCACGACGAACTGGTCTTCGAGTGCCCGGAGGCCGAGGCGGATGCGACGGCGGCGCTCGTCCGCGATCGGATGGAGCACGCGGCCGACCTGGCGGTTCCACTCACCGTGGACGTCGGCGTCGGACCGAACTGGAAGGAGGCGAAGGCCTGACGGCGTGCGCCCGGGCGCGATCAGCGCGATCGACAGGGGCTCAGGGCCACTGGGCCTTCAGAAGGGCCCATTCCGCCGCGTAGACGGCGACGAGCTCGTCCTGATCGCGGGGCAGGCGGGCGCGCGCCCGCTCGGGAATGAGCGCCTGCGTGACGAGGCGATCGAGGTCGGCCCGGACACGCGCGCCCCCTTCGGCGAACCCTGCCCGGATCCAGCCGGCCACGGCCGTGTCCCACGCATACTCGACGTCGCCGAGGCCGCGAGCCGCGACGCTCAGCCAGTAGTTGGCGGTCGGACTCTCGGGGTGCAACTGGACCTCGGAGAGCATGCGGGTTTCGATGCGCGCGAAGAGCCCCGTTCGATACTCGGCCTGCCGGGTCTGGGCCTCGCGGTCGAGGGCGGTCGCCCACCAGTCGAGCAGCAGCAGCCGATCGCGCGCCTCGAGCAGATCGCCCTGCGCCAGCGCGGTTTCGAACAGCTCGCCGGCGGCGCCGAACATCTCACCCAGGTACAGCGACTGCCCGAGCGCGACGAGCAGATCGACGCGGTCCCGGTCTGTCAGTGCGCTGGCCTGCACGGCGCGAAGCGCCTGCCGCGCCGCCGCCAGATCCGCCGGATCGGCTCCGCGCCGGTGACGTTCCAGGTGCGCCCGCGCAAGGACCACCAGGGCCGCATCCGCGGCCTCGGGCGCGAGACGGGCGGTCGCGGCCGCCTCGATGGCCCCATCGTAGTCGCCGCTGTTGTAGGACACGCGCGCGCTGGCCAGCGCCGGGTGCTCGGCCGCACCAGCCACGGGCGACATCACGACCAGCAGGAGCAGCACCAGAAGAGCAGGGCGCAGCGCACGGACCGAAGGCATCGGCGGATCGTAGCATACGGGTTCGGGCAACTCGTTGACAGGACGACGGTTGACGCGACAGGCGCGGGGCGTTTGCTACAATGCCAGCTCATGCCCTCTCCGGTGGTCGTCCCGCGCGCCGAGCACACGCTTTCTCGTCGCCAGATCGACCCCGATGCCTTGAAGGTCCTGTACCGGCTGCACCAGAACGGATACGTGGCCTATCTGGTCGGCGGCAGCGTCCGGGATCTGTTGCTCGGACGCGAGCCCAAGGACTTCGATATCGGCACCTCGGCGCATCCCTACCAGGTGAAGCGCCTGTTCCGGAACTGCTGGATCATCGGCCGGCGCTTCCGCCTGGCCCATGTACGGTTCGGTCCGAAGAACGTGGAGGTCGCCACCTTCAGGCGGCACGTGAC